>JASHUS010000143.1 GCA_030039865.1 Thermoplasmata archaeon | reverse complement strand
CCCCCGCCTCATCGGCATCGCCCGCGACAAGGGCGTCTCGGGCTACCTCGGCGACGGGTCCAGCCGCTGGCCCGCGGTGCACGTACTCGACGCTGCCCACCTGTTTCGCTTAGCCGTGGAACGGGCCCCGGCGGGATCTGTCCTCCATGCGGTCGGCGATGAGGGCATACCGGTCCGCGACATCGCGGCCGCGATCGGCCGTCACCTGGATCTGCCGGTGGTCCCTCGCACGGCCGAGGATTTCGGTTTTCTAGGGATGGTCCTCGCGGTCGACCAACCGGCGTCCAGTGTGCTGACCCGCGAGCTGCTCGAGTGGCAGCCCGTCCGGCCTGGGCTCATCGCCGACATCGACCAGGGGCACTACTTCAGAACCTGAGGCCCGGGCGGCTCAGAAAGCGAGCCGACGACGCTCCCGTTACGATACGGGCCATGGGGTTGGGCACGGCCGCCGGTCACTCGGATGGACACCCGGGTTGTACGGGCTGGTCGGGAGTCGAACTCGGGCCGGGCTATCTTCGGGCGTCGGGAACGATCTTGAAACCGGCTTCCACGAAGTTGTGGTCCCAGGAGAAGGCGTGGGTCATGTGGGTCTCCCGCATGATCACGAAGCTGGTGCAGTCGGTGAAGCTCCACTTCTTGTCGGGCCGCGACAGCATGAGCTTCAAGCTCTCCTCGAAGACCGCCTCCCCGACGCGGACTTGGCGTATCGAGGGACTCCGGCCCAGCAGTCCGGCGAGCCGGGACACCGGGTCGAGCCCCACCCGAAGTCGCAGCAGCGTGAACGTCTCGTCCAGCACGTAGTCGGTCGTCACGGGTGTCCCGTATCGCCCGCGTTCGATCTCGGCGAAGGTCGCCGCCGCCTCGGGCCGCTCCGCGGCCTTCTCGTAGAGCAGGGCGAACCAAGCCGAGGTGTCGACGAAGATCATGGGAGGGTGTAGACGATCTCGTCGACGTGCTGCGACGATCGATCCCGACCCCGGCGACCGGCCGGGTGGGCCAGCTCCCGGAAGATCGGTTCGGTGGGGTCCACCGTGTCGTTCAGGATGTGATCGCGGATCGCCTGTCGCACGATGTCCTGGATGGGGCGATGCTCCGAACGGGCGCGGCGGCGGAGGAGCTCGTACTCGAGCTCGGGCAAGCGGGTCTGAACCACCGTCATGATACTGATTCATGATTCATGGATATATATAGAAGCCGGCCGCCGCCGATCAGCCCCGGGAGCCGGTGCACGCGCCAGGGCATCTACGGCCAAGTGGCGGGGCCGCCCCCGCGACGACAACGTCACGGAGCTGGCGGGCCCGCCGGGATTCGAACTAGCGACAGCGGCGTACTCGAGCCGCCGTGTGTCAGGGTCAGGTCGGCCGGACCGGGCGCGCTCTCGAACGGGCCGAACGCGTCGCCGGATGTCGGGTGCTCTCCGAAGGCCTGGTCGGCCCGACCCGACTGCGGCGGACCCACCGCCAGCAGCAGGTCCGAGTAGGACCCGGTTTGGAGGGAATCCGAGGAGATCCTGAGCTCGCCGAGCATGGCCCGAAGCTCGGAGTGTGCGAACTCGGAGGGAGTGTCGCGATCGACGGTCCGCTCGAACTCCAGGAATGCCCCGAGCCCCTCGACCTCGTCCGGATGAACCCGGGTCCCGCGCCAGTCGAACACGCGCCGGACCTTCGATACGACGACCCGCACCCCCAGGGCCGCGCCCAGTACCGGCTCAAGTCCGTGGTGGGTCGGGAGGGCGGTGAGGACGATGCGGCTCTCCTTAGTATCGGCCACGTCGGGGCGGTCGTACCAGACCAGTTGGTCTCTGCCGGGTCGTTGGATTCGCAACTTGAGCCGGCCCAGGACGCGACGAAAGTAGACATCCCGCTGATGCAACGTCGCCGGGAAGCGCGCCCCGGAAGCTCTCCGTCGGCGCTCGATCTCGCACGGGGAGTCCAGCCGGGCCTTGAGCTCCACCGGTGCCTTTCGAATCGCGCCCCCGTCCGCCGACTCCCGCGACTCGTCCTCCTCCCGTGTCATCGTCGGTCCGCTCCGGCAGGGTCCGTGGGGACGAGCCTCCGCATCTGGACGCCGACGTCCGCGCTCGGCTGATCGGGAGTCGCCGGTGTGGCCCGCGCTTCGGCCCCGGTTTAGATCTGTCGCCGTTCCTCGAGATTGCGCGAGCGAATCCGCCGTAGGAGCACCAGGGTGCAGCCGACCAGGCCCGCCGTCCAGACGAGGATCCCGAGGAGGAGCGGCACCCAGCCGAGGGACACGGCCGCCGCCCCGAGCTCCACGGTCGCCGAGCTCCCCGAGAACCCCTGGTAGAGGAGCGAGGTGAGGTCATTGAACGGCGACCCGTAGACGAACCACCGGGGGAAGGCGACGTACACCTGGCCGTTGCCGAGAACGAACGCTAGAACGAGCGGGACGTAGCCGACGAAGTCGGCGCTCCGCAGGCCGAGATGGTTGATCGCGAGGAGGGCCAGCGTCGACGAGAGCGCCATGAAGAAGACCCCGCCCAAGAGCGACACCCCCACGAGCGCGATCGGGTCGGCCGGCAGCAGGGTCGTCGAGAACCTCAGGCCGAACATCCCGGCGGTCGCTCCGAGGAGCACGACATTGAGGACCAGACCCACCAGCGCGGAGCCTCCGACGAGCGAGGCGAGGTATCCGGTCGGCGTGAGCCGGCTGTACCGGAACGCGTATGCGAGCGCCGATGAGCCGTAGGCGTACGACCCCGAGATCACCGCCGCTAGGAGGCTGAGCGCGATCAGCACGATCACCGCGTACCACGAGGTCGTGTACGCGACGATCGCCGATCGCGTCGTGCCCACCCCCTGCGACTCGAGGAACGCCCCGATCCCGAGCCACATCGCCATGAACGCGACGGCCCAGAACCAGAGCGAGCCGTTGGAGAGCATCGCCTTCGCGTACCATCGCGTCAGGTTCATGCGAGCGACTCCACGAGCGCGGTAAGGCTCGTCGCGCTCTTCACCGGCCGATCCCCCGCATCCCGCGTCACCGAGAACAGCCCGACCGACGTTCGGAGCACCGCAAGCGCCTCCGGCGCGTCCCCGCGGGTCAGGTAGAGCCGGTCGAGCTCCGCGACCGAGAACGGGCCGAGGAGCTGCCCCTCGAACATCAGGCCCAGTTGCCAGTCGGCGAACGAGCCGAGCAGCTCGAGCTCGTGGGTGTTCAGCAGGATGTCCGCCGGCAGCGCTCGGAGGAGGCCGACGAGCCGACGCCGTCGAGCGAAGTCGACGTTGTCGAACGGCTCGTCCAGCAGGACCAGGCGGGGGCCGAAGCAGACCGCGAACAGGTCGCCGACGAGCTTCTGCTGGCCGGTGGAGAGTTCATACAGACGCTTCCCGAGCACCGGGTCGAGTTCGAACGCCCGGAGGTGACCCTCCATCTCGGCGGGATCGCCTCCCTTGAGCAGGGCGAACAGGCGTACGAGGTCCCGGACCGGGAGCGACATCAGCCGGTAGATCTCCGCGAGGTTCGTCGAGAGCCCCGGTTCCCCGCGGATCGTGCGCACGTCCTTTCCGTCGACCGCGATCGAGCCGGCGGTCGGGGGGACCAGACCGAGCACCGCCCGGATCAGCGTCGTCTTCCCGCTGCCGTTCGCCCCGACCACCACCATCTTCGCTTTGTCGAGCCGGAGGTCGATCCCCCGCAGGGCCGGGGTCGTGGCGCCCGCGAATGTCACCTTCAGGCCCCGGACGTCGAGCACGACCCGGGCAGGCCGCCCGGGAGCTTCTACCCCCCCGAAAGTCCAGCGGCTGGACCTTCCCGCTCCGCGTGCGGCCGACGCGCCGAGATGAGCCGGGCGAGCTCGCGGGAGAGCTCGTCGTACTTCGCCCGCCCCTGGGGGGTGATCTCGACCCGGACCCGAGGTCCCCCCAGCGTGAACACCATCCGGCTCCGGACGAGGTGCGCGGACTCGAGCTGTTCGAGGTGGTGACCCAGACTGCCTTTGGAAGCTCCCGTGAGCTCGAGGAGGTCGGAGAAGGCGAGGGTCCGGTTTATCCCGAGCGAGATGAGTATCAGTACACGGATCGAGTTCCGCAGCGGTTCCTGCAGGAGGACGTCCCCGAGCGATCGGAGACCCGCTCCCTCGGGGTCACCCGCCGGCGCCACCGGTCATCTCCTCCGGCGCGTGGTAGAGCCCGTAGCCTCCGGCGAGCGCCCAGGAGGCGGTTGCGACGAGCCACCCAACCGAGAACAGCAGCGGATCGCGCGTGACGACCAGAGCCGCCGCTGAGGCCCCGACGCTAGCGGCAAACGCGACGATCGCCAGGGTGGCCTCGGGCGGGATGGGGCGGAACCAGGGCCGGGCTTGGAACAGGAGCCAGAGGACCGCCGCGCCGACGCAGGCGTCGAGCACGAGATAACCGGCGAAGACGTTGACGAGCCCGACGATCACCACGACGGCGGTGATCGCGAGCGCCACCCCGAGGATCTGGGCGAACCATCGCCGGGAAAGGGGCCGTCCCTCCAACGTGTCGCGCAGGCGGCCGGCCCGTACGGACTGGCCGACGGCCCACCACGTCACCCAGACTACGAGGAGGACGGAGGCGCCCTGGAGCGCGTCGTAGAGCACCGCTTCCGGGAGTGTTGCGGAGGAGAGCTCGGAGGCGAGGGCTCCGGGCACCACGAAGAAAACGACGAAGGCGACCGCCCAGGCCAAGTAGTAGATCCCCCACGCCCGGCGCAAAAGGAACCCTTGGAATTCGAGCGCGCGACCCACGACCCGGTCGAGTTCGGTCGGGGTCGGAGAGTCCCTTCCGGAAGCATCGACCGCGCTGCCCTCGCTCGGGCTCTTGGTTCCGCGTGCGACACTGGGGGACGCGCCGCTCATGGAGCGGACCGGGGCCGTACGTGCCGCGGTCTACGGATCCCACGTCGCCCGGGGGGTCGATGCGCACGCCGGTCACGGCCGCTCGGACCCGATGGGCGCGCTTCCGCCGACCCTACCGGCCCCCGCGGGCGAAGGTGGACCTCGGGTCGGTGGAGCTCGACGGGGCGCGCTCGCGGACGGGCCGGATCAACCCGATCGTGGTCGGCCCGCTCGGAGCCCGGCCGACGCTGCGAAGCCCCTCTCCTCGCCGAATCCGCCTCGGACCGCCCCTCGGACACAGCTCCCCTCGCCCCGGCTCGGACTCCAGAGGTCGGTCAGGGCGGTGGGGCCTTCAGGATTGCCTCGGACCGGCGGTCCGCCGTCCTGATCCACCCTGTCCGGGTTGCCCGACGCGCGGTGGACGGACCTCCCACTCGTGTGGGCAGAAGGCGTCCCCTCCCCAGAGCACGGGCGGGATTCCGTAGTCCCTTAATCCCCAGTAGGGGGCGAGGTCACGATACAGTGGACGGACTCGTCGGAGAGGGCCCGGAGCACCCCCGGGAGCTCACCTTCGAGGATGGCGGGCTCCAATCCCGCCGGGGTCGCGGGCCACCCCAACGTCCTCAACCGAGAAGGATCGACCTTCGGTTCCCAAAGGCTCACCCAAGGCCCTTCCCTCAGGTCGGGGAAGGCCGCCGGTATGGGTTCTGTTTCGAAAGGGATACGGGCCCGCCGGGATTCGACGCCGATTCCCCCTCGACTACTCAGGGAGGTGCGACAGGGGACCCTTTACTCCGCGTGGGGGACCAGTCGAGCCAGACGTCGGTCATACGTTGCCAGGTAGTCGATCTTCATCTCTCGCAAGGTCACGATCAGGGATGCATCCGTGAAACTGAGACCCTGATCCCGGAACCTCCGGTACTCTTCCCAAGCGGGTTCTAAGACGGCCACCCCCAGGGAAACCGCCGTCAGCCCGCGGAGCCCCGGCGTCGGCAGGGGGAGGAAACGCCGGAGCGACTCCTCGAGGTCCGCGGACCGTGTCCGTGCCCGGGCCAGCATGAACAGCTCATCGATGACGTGATCGGAGACGAACGGCTTTCCGAACTCCCGCCGGGCGATGCGAGAAACGAGCCCCATCGCATCCTCGTGTCGGCCGTCGTCCATATGGAGAAATGCGAAGATCACTCCGGTGTCGAGGAGGACCGTCACCGTACGGCCCTCGCGATCGTCGCATCGATCTCCTCTTCGCGGGTTGCAATCCCAGTACGTACCGCCAGACGGCGGAGGCCCGCGATCTCGCGTGGGCTCATCGGGCGGTCGGAGTCGTTTGACCAGCGACGCTGCTGGGCCTCGCCGAGATCCAGCAGCCACGCGAGGACTGCCTGCTGCGGAAGGCGACGGCCCCGGTGCACTGTGATTTCCCCCTGCAGACGGTCCAGCCGCTCCTTGTCCCGAGGGAGCATCTTCACGGACGTCGCCACGACGAGAAGTAGAACACTCTACCAAATAGATATTTCTACGTATCTGGAGACAGACGGCTGAGGAACATTTACCGCCAGGAGACCCTCGAGCGCATTGAAGTCAGTGAGCAGCGGTCCGATACGATTGTCCGTCACAAGTTCGCCAAGGTACGTGCCCGTCAGTCACGGACGTCGGGCGGAGGGGGAACCGGCCGTTCCTTCGTGTTGGCCAGAGGTCCGGATAGACCCAGCACGGACTCCTTGGTCCCGCAACCCCACTCAGGGGTAGGTCGGATCGTAGGTCAACTCATAGAGTAAGCCGTCGGGTCCGCGGAAGTGCTGCCAAACATAGCCGGTCCGACGATCCCGCTGAAGCCGACCCACGAGCTCGACACCAGCAGACCTAAGCTCCCGGCACGCCGCGTCGATGTCTTCGACCAGGAACCCAACCGCGACCTTGTTCGCCCGGAACTGTTCGGGTCCATCGGGTCCCTCCGGCCCAAACAGCTCTAGGGTACCGCCCTCTGGGAAGCGAAGCGCGGCGAAGCTTCCGTCTCTCCGAGCCATTCGAAGGCCCAAAACCTGCTCGAAAAACTGGGCCGACACGTCCACACTGGTGGTCTTCACCCCGACCCAGGCCACCCCTTTGACCCGCATGCGCCGACACGAGGTGGGCTCCGAAGTTTACTTCTCCCGCCTCCGAGCACGGGCAGGATTCCCCAATCCCTTAGTCCCCAACCGGGAGGCCAGGTAACGACGCAGTGAACCGACTCGTCGGGCGGTGTCCGGAGAACCTCCTGTACGTCGCCTTCGAGGATCGACAGTTCCAATTCCGAACGGGCGGCGGGCTCACTTCCGCGTCTCCAATCCGCGGACGATCGCCCGCCGACGCCCCAAGCAGCTGGCGAGGCTCCTCCCCCCGCCCAGGGGACGTCGCCGGCGTGGGTTCTACAAGGAAAGTGTTACGGGCCCGCCGGGATTCGAACCCGGGTTTGAGGCTCCGGAGGCCTCCGTGATATCCAAGCTATACTACGGGCCCAGGCTGGACATCGACGCGGCAAGATTGACCCCTTAACAACTTCTCTGTCGGTGCCCGCCAAGTCGGGGAGAGCCCTTCGGAGTCCCCGGGGACCTAGGGCGAAGTCCGTGAGGAGCTCGCGCGCTGAGTCGAGCGAGCCGCGGCCGCGAATCGCTACCGTGGGAGTCTGACCCGCGCGAGCAGACGCAAGAGTCGCGGTGCGTCCTCGGTGACCAACCGCCAGATCACCGGCGGGTCGACGTCGGAATAGTCGTGGGTCAGGAACTGGCGGACTTCGGCGATACGAGCCCTATCCAAGCGAGGGTTGGCTGTGAAGAACGAGTCGCCCTGACGATCGAGCGACTCGAAGGCCTTGCGGAGTTCTCCCTCTACGAGCCGATAGGTATCGGGATTGTCGTCGGCGAAGAAGGCCACACGTCCCCGCTGGGAGTACCGGACGGCGTTCTGGAGGTGCTCGATCGCGAGCGAGAGCCGATCGCGGGTCCGGTCCTCGCTCACAACGGTATCGCCTCCGCGATGACCTGGGGCTGGACGTACCAGTGAAGCGAGCCCTCGGATACCACGTCCACACGCCGTCCGAGGAGTCGTCGGAGTTCCATGGCCAGCCCAATCGGGTCGAACCGAGGGCCGCACGGATCTACGAGCAGGTCGACGTCGCTCGCGAGCGTCGCTTCGTGGCGGGCGACCGATCCGAAGATACGGACCTCGCGCGCCCCGTACCGTCGGGCGAGCCGGCGCACTTCGGCCCGACGTCGGCCGACTACATGCTCGATGCCCATCCCGCCGCCGTACGTCGGGATCCTGAGCTTGGGGACGTCGAAAAGCCGCGACTTGCAACGTGCACAGAGTCGGACTCGACCCCGGCGCGGGAACCAATAGTAGCCACACCGATAGCAGTGGGTGGGTCCGGCGGGTTTCCTCATCGATGAATGTAATATTTATGGTACGACATAAAAACTTACCTTCACCTTCGAGCCGGCCGACCGGGTCGACGTTCCTGCGCGAAGAATCGCTCGGGGGGCTGAGGAACAGTCGGGACGATACCCGGGACGCCGTGCGGCCCCCCCGCCGGAGCCCCGCGCACGATCCACGGCGCGCGCGAATCCGCTGCGCTCGACCGGTTCGTACCGGGGCGCGCCGGGCGTTTGCCAACGTGGGGAGACGTTCTTAAGCCGTCCCAAACTACCCCACGGAGAGAGCCATGCCCTACTACGAGTGTCCGGTCTGTGGCGGCGGGTACGTGATCGACCCCGCGCCGACGAAGCCGATCTGCGATCGCGACGGTGCCACGCTCAAGAAGGCGAGCGAGGCTTCGTACGAATCCGGCGCGAGCTCGGACGACGCGGAGATGGCACCGGTGAAGCGCGAGCACCGGAAGAAGTCCCGCAGCAAGTAGCGACGCTCGTTCCCTCCGCTTATCCGCCGGGTATCGCTGTCGGCCCTATGGCCGCTGCGGCGATGGTCCTCGAATCGGCGACGGAAGCTCGGCAGGTCGAACGGTACACGTTCACGGTGCGATTTCCGGGCACCGACTTCCCACCGATCACGGTCGACGAGCCGGCGCCCACCGGAGCGAACCGGGGACCCAATCCGGCCCGGATGCTCGCGGCCAGCGTCGCCCACTGCATGAGCTCGACGCTGTACAACTGCCTCGAGCGCTCGCACGTGCCGTCGCTTCCCGTCACGACCACGGTCCGGGTCGAGGTCGGCCGGAACGCGCGGGGCCGTCAGCGGGTCGTGCGCTTGGGGCTCACGATTGAGACGGCCCCACTGAACGAGGAGGACCGTCCGCGCTTCGAACACTGCGTCTCGACGTTCGAGGACTTCTGCACGGTGTCGGGCGCAGTACGCGAAGGCATTCCGATCGACACCCGGGTTCGTAGACCGGGCGCCGGGTCGGGTCCGGCCGCGACGGCCTAGACCGGCGACGTCCTGCCGTCCTGCCCCGCCGAGCGCGCTCGGCGCAGTGGAGAGCTTATCTCTCGCGTTTCCCCGTCAGGGCCCGGTCGAGCGACGTGCAGAATCGGCTGAAGGCACGACTTCGTACGTCGAAGGACCCATCGTTCGGCACGTGGATCTCCTCGTCGTCGGTCGTGTGCCTCGACGCCCTCCAGGGTTCGGGCCTCGAATGGTTCATGATCGACACCGAACACTCCCAGGTCAATCCCGAGACGCTCGCCGGCATGGTCGCCGCGCTCGGCGAGCATGGCCCGACTCCGCTCGTGCGCGTGGGCAACGTCGATCAGTACCTCATCAAGCAGGCGCTCGACGCGG
>JASHUS010000142.1 GCA_030039865.1 Thermoplasmata archaeon | reverse complement strand
CACTTCGACGTCGAGGTGTCGAAGACGGACCTCGAGGGCCTCGCGGTCAGCCACCGCACGGCGCGCCCGAACGTCGAGGAGTATCGGTTCGCGGACGGCCGGCGGGCGTTCCTCCTGGGCGAGGGCCGTCTGATCAACCTCGCGGCCGGCCAGGGCCATCCGGTCGAGATCATGGACCTCTCCTTCGCGCTCCAGGCGCTCAGTGCGGAGCATCTCGCTAAGTACGGGCGCTCGATGACGCCGACGGTGCACGCCGTGCCGGCGGCGCTCAACCGCGCGGTCGCCGAAGCGGCCCTCGCGCCGATGGGGATCCGGATCGACCGACCGACCGAGGAGCAGGAACGGTACGCGGACGCCTGGGAAGGGGGAACGGAATGACCGAGACGAAGGTACCGGACGACCTCCGCTACACGAAGACGCACGAATGGGTGCGGATCGAGGGCGATCTCGTGACCGTCGGGATCACCGACCACGCGCAGTCCCAGCTGACCGACATCGTCTACGTCGATCTCCCTTCGGCCGGCAAGGCGGTCGCGAAGGGTGCGAGCGTGCTCGTGCTCGAGTCCGTCAAGACGGTCTCCGACGTTTATGCACCGGCGGACGGGACGGTCGAGTCGTCGAACGCCGATCTGAAGGCGCAACCCGGGCTCGTGAACTCCGACCCGTACGGCCGGGGCTGGCTCTTCCGGCTCAAGCTCGCCGCGCCGCTCGACCCGGGGACGCTCCTCACGCCCGCGGCGTACCGCGACGTCGAACGGGCCGGGTAGGCGCTCGCGCCTACTTCCCCTCGAAGTTCGGCTTCCGCCGCTCGAGGAAGGCCCGCATCCCTTCGGTGCGGTCGCGGGTCCCGAACGTGTGGCCCGCCGACTCCCCTTCGAGGTGAAGGGCCGTGGCGAGGGGCGCGTCGAGCCCCCGATCGATGACCTCCTTGACCCATTTCACGCCGAGGGGGGCACGGCTCGCGATCGTCTCCGCGAGCGCCTGGACGTCCTCGCGCGCCCGGTCGCGGGGGACGACGCGCACCACGAAGCCGAGCCGGTACGCCTCCTCGGCGCTGACCGGGACCCCGGTGTACGCCAGCAGCTTCGTGTTCGCGCGCCCGATGAGGCGGGTGAGCCGCGTCGCGCCGCCCATGCCCGGATGGATGCCGACCGTGACCTCGGGGAGCCCGAGCTGCGATCCTTCCGCCGCCACGATGAAGTCGGCCGCCAGCGCGAGCTCGAGGCCGCCGCCGAGCGCGTACCCCTCGACGAGCGCGATCACGGGGGTCGGGAACCGCTCGATCCGATCCGCGACGCGCTGGCCGAGGAAGCCGAAGTCGACCCCTTCGGCGAGGGTCTTCTTCTCCATCTCCGCGATGTCGGCGCCCGCCGCAAAGACCGGGGACGAACCGGCCAGCACGACCGCGCGGACCGACCGGTCGGACTCGAGCACGTGGAACACCGCTTCGAGCTGCTCGAGGACCTCGCTGTTCAGCGAGTTGAGGACTTCCGGTCGATCGAGGAGGACCCAGGCGATCGGTCCCTGCCATTCGAGCCGCACGTGGAGGAGCGGCCACGTCCGATCGCCGCGCTTCGCGCGCTCGCGGAGCTCCTCGGAGACGGGGAAGTTGCCCGGCCATCGCCGGGCGTATTCCTCGACCATCCCGAGCCCCTCAGACAGCCCGACCGAGGAGAGCTGCGCGAACGGTCCCCACTTCCGACGCAGGCCGACCGTCGCCCCGCGGTCGACGGCCTCGGGGCTCGCAACGCCTTCCTCGACGAGCCGGGTCGCGATGCCGATCGTCAACCCGAGGAAGCGGCGGCGGACCGCCGCCTTCTTCTCGGGCTCGACCTCGGAGGCCTTCCAGGCCCAGGGCTGGCCGGCGCGGAACTGTTCCTCGAGGCGCGCCGACGGCGCGTACGCGGGACCGAACGCCCGATAGAGCGAGGTCTCGGCGTGAAAGGCGATCGGGATCCCGGTCACGTTCATCAGCTCGAACGGGCCGAGCGTCGCGCCGAAGACCTCGCGGCCGACCTCCTCGATCGTCGCGAGGCTCGCCACGCCCTCCTCCGCGAGCCGGGCGGCTTCGTTGAGGAACGGCACGAAGTAGCGGTTGACGCAGAAGCCCGCCCGGTCGGCGGTCGTGATCGGGATCTTCCGCAGTCGGTAGCCGAATCGCTCGAGCTCGACGAGGGTCGCGGCGTCGGTGGAGGCACCGCCCACGACCTCGAGGAGGCGATTGATCGCCGCCGGGTAGAAGAAGTGGAGACCCGCGAACCGGCCTGCCCGAGGGAATCCCTGCCCCAGCTCGGTCACGGATAGCGAGGAAGTGTTCGTCGCCACGATCGTGGTCGGTCCGACGAGCGGCGCAAGCTCCGCGAAGAGCGATCGCTTGACCGACTCCTCCTCGAAGACCGCCTCGATGACGAGCGACGCGCCCTCGACGGCCTCCTTCAGGTCCGTCCCGAACGAGATCCGTCCGAGGATCTCGTCGCGCTTCGCGGGCGTCAGCTTCTTCCGGTCGATCGCGCCCTGGAGCATCTTCTCGACGAGCAAGCGGCCCCGGGCGATCGCGGGGGCGTCGACGTCCCGGACTCGGACGGAGAACCCGGCCTCGGCGCACGCTTGCGCGATCCCGCTGCCCATGTTGCCTCCCCCCAGCACGGCGACGACGGCGGGCGGGTGGAGTGCAGCTTCGGCCATGGGGGTACCCGTGACGGCGGGCGTCCGTCGCGAGCGCGGACACCGGCTCCCCTCTTAACGTTCCGTGGCCCGCATCCAGAGTCCGAGAGGCAGGCGTTTAACCCGGCCGACCTCCCGGGGCCGTGGCCGACGAGCTGACCGAGCTCGCCACCGAGGCGGCGCTCGACGCGGAGCGCCAGTTCGTCCTCACGCTCGGTGGCTTCGCGCTCGAGATCCCCGGCGCGACGCTCGTCACCCACGAGAAGATCCCGGCCCCGCGGTTCAACTTCGTGCAGGAGATGGGGGTCGGCCGCGAGCGCCAGGCGGCGTTCTTCGAGCGCGCGCTCGACCACTATTTCCAGCGCGCCCTGCGACCCACGTTCCGCGTGCCGACCCCGGTCCCCGAGCACGTGGATGCGGGCCTCCGGCGCCTCGGCTTTCGTGCCCGGAGCGCGCCGCTCGTCCTCCTCCTCTCCACGGACGCCCCGGCGCCGACGTTCGCGCCCGACGTCGCGGTCCGCGTGGCGGCCCCGAACGAGATCGACCTCGTGGCGTCGTTCTGGTCGACCCCCGCGGAGCGGCCGGAGTTCCGGACCGCGCTCGAGATCGCGTGGAGCCACCCGAACCCGCACGAGCGGCTCGCGCCGCTCCTCGCCTCGATCGCCGGCGAGCCGGTGGCCTCCGCGCTGGTCTACCGGTACCGGACGAGCGCGGGGATCCACGCGGTCGCGACGCAGCCGTCGGCCCGGGGCCGAGGGGCGGCCTCGGAGCTCGTGGCGTTCGTCCGGGCGCACGCCCCGGTCGGCGACGGCGTCCGCTATTCGATCTTCGCCGACTCCGAGCGCCTCGAGTCCCGCCTCGAACGGCTCGGGTTCCGCCGGGCCCGCGCGTTCCGGGTGTATGACCTCGCACCGGACGCCGAGCTCGCGCTGCCGCCAGCGCCATCCGCGCAGCCGGCCCGGTGGCGACCGCCCCGATCCTCGAGCGAGTGAGCCGGTAGCGGACCGCGGATCACGACCGCTGGCGCACGCCGGCGAGTTTCATCCGCTGCTCGAGGGACGCGATCGTCCGGATCGTCGACATCACGGTGTCCGCATTCAGCGAGATCGAGTCGATCCCTTCGCGCACGAGGAACTCGGCGAACTCGGGGTAGACGCTCGGTCCCTGCCCGCAGATCCCGACCGTCCGACCCTCGGCGTGCGCCCCGTCGATGAGCAGGGAGATCGCCCGCAGCACGGCCGGGTCGCGCTCGTCGAAGTATCCCATCCGGCCGAGCGTCTCCGAGTCGCGATCGGCGCCGAGGACGAGCTGCGTGAGGTCGTTCGATCCGATCGAGAACCCGTCGCAGTGCTTCGAGAACTCGCGGGCGAGCAGCACGGTCGACGGGACCTCGGCCATGAGGTAGAGCTGGAAGTCCCGCGAGCGGCGCAGTCCCTGCGCCTTCATCATCTCGGCGATCTCCTCGAGCTCCCAGGTGTTCCGGACGAACGGGAGCATCATCATCGCGTTCTTCATCCCCATCTCGGTCCGGACGCGGTGGATCGCCTCGAGCTCGCAGAGGAACGCCGGCTGGAAGACCGGCGAGATGTAGCGCGAGCAGCCCCGCCAGCCGATCATCGGGTTCTCTTCGGTCGGTTCGAACTCCTCGCCGCCCGGCATCCCCCGGTACTCGTTCGTCTTGAAGTCGGAGGTCCGGATGATCACCGGCCGCGGATGGAACGCGGCGCAGACCTTGCCGATCCCGTCGGCGAGCCGCTTCACCAGCTCGTCCTTCTTGCCGCGCTTCAGGAGGGCGAGCGGATGGTCGCGGACGTGGGCCGTGAAGATGAACTCGATCCGCAGTAGACCGACGCCCGAGACCGGGAGTCGGGCGTATTCCTCGGCCTTCTCGGGAACGCCGACGTTGACGTAGATCTTCGTCGCGGTGACGGGCACGCCTTCGTGGTGGCGCGAGACCGGGAGCCCCGAGCTTCCCGCGGCGGCCGACGTCCCGGGGACCCCCCCGGCGGGCGTCCGCTCGATCCGCCCCCGGTAGACCGCGCCGGTCTTGCCGTCGACCGTGACCTCGAGCCCGTCGGTGATCACCGTCGTCGCCTCGCGGGTCCCGACGACGCACGGCACGCCGAGCTCGCGCGAGACGATCGCCGCGTGGCAGGTCATGCCGCCCTCGTCCGTGACGATCGCCGCCGCGCGCGACATCGCCGGCACCATGTCCGGCGTCGTCATCGACGTGACGAGGACCTCCCCGGCCTGGAGCTTCTCCATCTCCGCCGCGCCCCGCAGGATCCGCGCGACGCCGGCGGCCACGCCGGGACTCGCGCCGAAGCCTCGCAGGATCGGCGCCTCGGCCGCCTTCTCCTCGGTCGCCGGCCCGCGCCCGCCGCTCGAGGGGATCGTGGAGGTCGGGATCGTCGTCACGGGGCGCGCCTGGACGATGTAGAGCGACTCCGCGTCCCCGCACCACTCGATGTCCATCGGGCGGCGGTAGTGTGACTCGATGACGCGCGCCAGGGAGACGAGCCGTTGCAGGCGCGCGTCGGGGAGCTTCTGCGCCGTGCGCTGCGCCGCCGGAATCTCGACCCGGACGTTACCGCCCGTTTCGGCACGGAGCAGCTGAACCTTCTGCTCGGATATCTGTTTGTGCACCAGTTTCAACGTGGCGCCGTCCACCACGTAGTGATCGGGCGTCACCTCGCCGCCGACCACGGCCTCCCCGAGCCCGAACGCGGCCTCGACGATCATGTGGTTCTCGCCGGTGTTCGGGTCCTTGGTGAACAGGATCCCGCTGACGACCGCGTCGACCATCTTCTGCACGAGGACCGCGAGGCGAACCTCGGAGTGATCGAACCCCTTGCGCTGACGGTAGACGAGGACCCGCGGCGTGAAGAGCGAGCCCCAGCATCGCTTGACGGCCGCGAGGACGTTGTCGGTCCCCGTGACGTTGAGATACGTCTCCTGCAGTCCGGCGAACGACGCCCCTTCGAGATCCTCCGCCGTGGCGCTCGATCGCACCGCCGAGAATCGCACGGCGTGCTTCGCAACGAACGACTCGTACGCCGCGGCGATCGTCGCGCCGAGGTCCGCCGGGAACGGCGTCGACTCGAAGAGCGACCGGAGCTTCTGCGCCGCGGCTTCGACCGTCGCCGGCTGGTCGGGACGGATCGACGCGAGCGTCGCCGGCAGCTCGGTCTTGAGCGAGGTCGCGTCGACGAACGCCTGGTACGC
>JASHUS010000141.1 GCA_030039865.1 Thermoplasmata archaeon | reverse complement strand
AGGCGAGCAGGTCCCGCCGGACCGCGATCGCGCTCAGATTGAATCCGCCGAGCTGCCAGAAGAGCCGATCGATGCGCGGGGCGGTCTTTTCGCCGTCCGTCAATCGGCCCGCGGTCGGACCCAGGGGATGGCCGATCGATCCCTTCGGACCGAAGGGCGAGACCCGGTGATGATAGTACCCGAGGGACGGTCGATCGGAGAACGCCGAAGCGACCGCGGCGACCTTGCCGGGCTCGAAGAGATCGTCATCGTCGAGGAAGGCAAGTACCTCCCCCCGGCACTTCGGCAGCGCGGCGAGGACCCACTCGCCCCAGCACCCGGCTTCCAATCGTACGATCCGCACCGAGCCTTCCTCGCAGATCCGCTCGACCGTCGGCGAGATTTGGTTCGTCAGAAGGAGGACCTCGGACGAGCCGTCGGAAGGGGGCCGGCCGACGGATCGGAGGGCCTCTCCCACGTACTCGAGCCGGTCGTACGCGACGATCAGCACCGACACCGAGGCCGTCGACATGGGCTCGGCGCCCGAAGGTCCCGTGAGGCTAAATCGAGCGCTCGGGGATCCGTCGCCGATCGAACGTAGGTCCACCGTGAAACGCCACGCGGCGGGCCGTCCCAGCGTCCCTCCGTGACGGGTGGGAGTATTTGTACGAGCAGTGGACTGCGCGCGCACCTTGCGGAGCACGGATGTCCACGAGCGAACTCGCGATCGACGTTCAAGGCGTCACTCGCATCTTTGAGAGCCGCAAGGGGTTCCTGTTCCGAGAGATCTCCCGCACCGAGGCGCTCCGGGGCGTCGATCTCCAGGTCGAACGCGGAGCGATCTTCGGTCTCCTGGGCCCGAACGGCGCGGGCAAGACGACGCTGACGAAGATCCTCTCCACCCTCCTCTTGCCCACCTCGGGCACGGTCCGGGTGCTCGGCCACGACGTCGTCGGCGACGTGGCGTGGCTGCGGCCGCGCATGGGGCTCGTCCTCGGTGGGGAGCGGGGGCTCTACAACCGGATCAGCGGGCGCGAGAACCTCCGGTACTTCGCGGACCTCTACGGGGTCCCGCTGCGCGAGCGCGACGCTCGGATCGCCGAGGTGCTCGCGCGGGTCGACCTCACGTGGGCCGCGGACCGGCGCGTCGAGGAGTACTCTCGGGGCATGAAGCAAAAGCTGCACATCGCCCGGGGGATCCTCCACCGCCCCCAGATTCTCTTCCTGGATGAGCCCACGATCGGCCTCGACCCGAAGAGCGCCCGGGAGACCCGAAAGCTCGTCCGCTCGCTCGTCGCGGACGGCGTCACGATCTTCCTGACGACGCACTACATGTTCGAGGCCGAGGAGCTCTGTCCGCGCATCGCGATCCTCTCGAAGGGCCGGATCGTCGCGCAGGACTCCGTCAGCAAACTGCGGGAGCTCGTCGGGGGCGACCGGACGTTCGAGGCCGAGGGGTACGGCTTCGACGACCGGGAACTCGAGACGCTCCGACGGCTCCCGGGCGTCTCGAAGATCGTCACCGAAGAGTTCGGGCCGGTCCTTCGGCTCACGCTGCGCGTACGCACCGGCGAGCTCCAGCCGGACGACGTGCGGCGAACGCTCGCGAGCCACGAGGAGGTCTCCGTCCGCGAGCGGCGGACATCGCTCGAGGACGTCTATCTCGATCTGGTCGAGGAGGAGGCGAACTAGATGGCCACGGCGACCGTGACGTATTCCCGGAGCCGCTCGACCTACGCGTCGTTGCGGCTCGCGGTCCTCCAGTTTCTCGCCGATCCCCAGTGGCTCGTTCCGTCGATGATCGCCCCGGTGATCTTCGCGCTCGTCTCGTTCGAGCTGTTCCGCGGCTCGGGCCCGTACTACCTGACGTACGCGATCCTCGGCGCGGGGATGATGAGCATGTGGGGGCAGACCCTGTACGGCAGCGGCTGGGCGACCGGTCAGGACCGCGTGTTCGGCACGCTCGAACCGACGATCCAGGCCCCCACGCCGTACCTCTACGTGGTGATCGGCCGGGTCCTGTGGAACGTCGTCTCGGGTCTGATCGGGGGCCTCATCGTCTACGTCGTCATCGTCGTGAGCGCCGGTAGCCCTCCCGCGCTCCCGGATCCGCTCGGCTTCGCGCTGCTCTTCGTTTTCACGATGCTGACGCTCGCCAGCGTGGGGGTCGTCTTCGCGGCGTTCTACGTCTACACCCGGTACGCCGGCTTCATCCAGAACATCGGGGAGTTCGCGTTCTACATCGGCACCGGGTGCATGTTCCCCGTGATCCTGCTCCCGTTCGTCGTCACGCCGTTCGCGCTCGTCCTACCCCCGACGTGGGCGCTGGACGCCCTGCGGTACCTCTCGATCCCCGGCTACCAAGGGTTCGGTTGGGGCGTCTATTGGGACCTACTCGGCGCGCTCGGCACCACGGCGGTCTACCTCGCGATCGCGGGCGTCGTGTTCCGCCGCGTGGAGCGCCATGTGCTCGAGGAGGGGAATCTCTCCGACTACTGAGCGGGGAGCGGACGGACGATGGCGATCGCGAACGTGCGGGGCCCCGCGACCTACCACTCCTCGTTCTGGCGGACGCTCTGGACGAACGCCGTGATGGCGCCGCGGACGAGCCTCGGGTTCATGCGGCTCGACTTCGTGCTCGGGACGGTCTTCGTCGTCCCGCTGACGCAGATGGCGTTCTTCGTCTTCGTGGTCAAGCTCTCGGGCGGCGGAGCGTCGGAGATCGCCTTCACGGCGATCGGCAACGCGATCGCGACGGTCACCTACCCGAGCGTCTTCTCGGTCTGCCAGACGACCGACTCCGAAAAGCAGCAGGGCACGATGGAACACCTGCTCGTCTCGCCGACGAACCGGCTCGCGCTCTACCTCGGACGCGGGCTCATACCGATCCTGATCTCGCTGGCGACGGCCGCGATGGGCCTCGTGTACGCCGCGACGCTCTTCGGGGTCGTGATCCCGCTCGGAGCCATCCCCGCGCTCGCGGTGTCGGTCACGTTGACCGCCTTCGCGATGGTGGCGTTCGGCCTGCTCCTCGGCGGGGTCGCGCTCTACCTGCGGACCTCGATTATCCTCGGGAACATCTTCCTGTTCGTCGGGCTCCTGCTCGCCGGCGTGAACGTCCCGCTCTCCGACCTGCCGACGCCGCTGCAGTGGGCCGGCTACGCGCTGCCGCTCACCTGGGGCCTCGCCGGGGTCCGGGCGGCGATCGCCGGCGAGAGCCTCGTGAGCTTGGAGTGGATCTGGGGCGCCGTCGCCCTTGCGGCCATCATATCGTTCGGCCTGGCGATGAGCCTCTGGGAATATTTCGAGCGACGCGCGATCACGACCGGAAGCATCGCTCGTTTCTAGAGGAATCGCGGCCAGGGACCGGCCGAACCGCCGGGGGCCCGCGCCGCCGGATTCCTAGGGCACCGATACGCCGGTGTCCCCCGACGCCTGGGCCGGCCGCGACGAACAGGGAGGGTGTACGTTTGGGTCGGACCATCCAAACCAATTCTCGAAGCGTGTCTGCCAACGAGGTTAAATAGGGCTGACAGGCCTCGGGGAGACCCGCTGACAGCCGTCCGACAAACGGGCCGTCGACCACGGGGCATGGGGCGCAGAACGGTGGGGTAGGAGAGGTCGCTCGATGTTCCTCAAGCGGCTCAAGGTACGGAATTTCAAGTCGTTCGCGGGCTCCGCCGAGATCCCGTTCCAGCCCGGTTTCACCGGAGTGGCCGGCCCGAACGGAATGGGAAAGTCGAACATCTCGGACGCGATCCTCTTCGTCCTCGGACCGACGAGCTCGAAGGCCCTGCGCGCGGAGCGCCTGACCCACCTCTTCTTCAACGGGGGGGCGTCGAAGAAACCCGCGACCGAGTGCGAGGTCTCGCTCGTCTTCGATAACTCCGATAAGCTCCTGCCCAGCGAGTCGGACGAGGTCGAGGTCACCCGGTACGTGAAGCTCGCACCGAGCGACCCGGACGGGTACTACTCGTACTTCTACGTGAACGGCCGGCGCACGACCCAGACGGAGATCGATGGTCTCCTCGCGCACGCGCGCCTTTCGGGCGACGGCTACAACCTCGTGCAGCAAGGCGACGTGAACAAGGTCGTCACGATGGGCCCGATCCCCCGTCGGGGCCTGGTCGAACGCCTGGCGGGCATCAGCCAGTACGACGAGGAGCTCGAACGAGCGGCGGTCAAGCGGACCGACCTTGATCAGAACCTCGATCGCATCGGCACGCTCCTCGGCGACATCAAGACCCGCTTGGGCGCGCTCGAGGGGCAGCGGCTGCAGGCGATCCAGTACAAACAACTCCAGGACGACAAGCGACGCTCGGAGGCGCGGCTCGCGCGCGCGGGCCACCGGTTGGCCGAGAAGGAGCTCGCCGCCTGCCAGCAGCAGGTCGCGAGGGTCCGGGAGGAGATCTCCCGGCTCGACGAGGAACGGAACCGTCTCGGGAGCCGCCAAGAGGAGCTCTCCCGATCGATCGAGAAGATCGAACGGGAGATCGCCGAGGCCGGCGGCGCCGCGGCGGTGAAGTTCAAACAAGAGCTCGACGAGAAGAAGATGGCCTTCGCCCGGCTCGACCAGAGCCGCGAGCACCTGGCGGAGGCCCTCGAAGCCCTCGACGAGCAGGTCGGCGAGCTCGAGAAGTCGGCCGCGGCGGACGAAGGTCAGCAGAAGACGCTGAACGCGAAGGAGACCAAGCTGGCGGCCGAGCTCGCCGAGCTCGCGACACGGGCGGAGAGCCAGTCGAACGAGATCCAGGCCGCGACCGGGTCACCCGGCAAATCCGGCGAGAAGCTCGCCGCAGCCCGTAAGCAGCAGCTCGAGCTTCAGCGGCAGCACGACGTTCGCCAGAAGGCGTGGCAAGACGCCGTCGCCGCCCGCGAGTCGGCGTCGGCGGTCGTGCAGGCGGCCGAGCGCTCCCAAGCCCAGGCCGAAGACGACCTGCAGGAGCGCGAGGTCGAGGTCAAGGACCTCGAACTGCGCGCCAAGGACGCGGCGCCGGGGAAGGGTGCCGGCCCCGCGACGGGCGAGCTCCAGAAGGAGCTCTTCGCGCTCAAGCAGAAGGACCAGGCGCTCACCGCGGAGTCCGATCGTCTCGCTCAGGAGGTCAACGAGCTGAACCGCCGCTACCTCGCGCTCGATGCCCGCCTGAAGGCGCGCTCGGAGTCGGGCGCGCGGCCGACGGCGCTCGCCGCCGTCGACTTCCTGCTCTCCCAGCGGAATCTCGGCAAGGTACCCGGTATCCGGGGAACGGTCGAGGAGCTGGCGGAGATCGACCCGAAGTACCGGACCGCGCTCCAGGTCGCGGGCGGAAGCCGGTTCCAGGCCCTGGTCGTCGAGTCCGATCAGGTCGCCGAGCAGTGCATCCAGCTCCTGCGGTCCGAGAAGCGGGGCCGCGCGACCTTCCTGCCCCTCAACAAGATGCTCGCCGGGCGGCCCCACGGCAAGTCCCTGGTCGTCGCGAAGACGGCCGGATCCGAAGGGTTCGCCCTCGACCTCGTGAAGTTCGACGAGTCGCTGCGGCCGGCCTTCTGGTACGTGTTCGGCGAGACGGTCGTCATGGACGACCTCGCCCACGCCCGGGCGCAGATGGGCGGCGTGCGCCTGGTGACGCTCACCGGTGACCTCATCGAGGCGACCGGCGCGATCTCGGGCGGCTACCTCGATCCCTCGAACAGCGGACGCGGCGGCGACAGCGCGGTCGAGTTGAAGCGCCTGGGCGACGAGCTCCGGGCGAAGAGCGAGGCGGAAAGCGCGGCCCGGGGCGAGCTCGCGAAGGCCGCCGAGCGGATCCGTGCGCTCGCCGAGGAGCTCTCCAAGCGTTCGATCGAGGACCAGGCGAACGCGTCGAGCCGCGAGACGCTCTCGAAGGACCTCGCGGCGGCTCGCGAACGCCTGAAGTCCGCGCGGGAGCGGCTGGAGGCCGTCCTCGCCGAACAGAAGAAGGGTACCGCCGACTTGGCGCGCGCCGAGGCGACGCTGAGCCGTCTCACGGGCGAGATCGCCGAGCTCAAGGGGAAGATCCAGACGGCGCAGGAGCAGTACCTCGAGCAGCTCCCCCAAGCGCTCTCGCAGCGCCTGCGCACTCTCCAGCAGTCCAGTCAAGCGACCGCCGAAGAGCGCGTGCGCGTGAACGGGGAGCTCGAGAGCGTCCGCGCCTCGCTCCAGGCCCTGTCGACTTCGCTCGAGGGCCGCCAGTCGGAACTCGCGAAGGCCCGGGCCGACGTCGCGGCGAAGCGCAAGGAGATCGCGCAGGCCGAGAAGTCCGTCAAGGACGCGCGGGCGGCGCTCGATGCGCTGAAGGCCGTCGAGGCGAAGCAAGGCGAAGCGGCGAAGGGTTGGGCCGAGCAGCGGCGCGCGCTCGAGGAGGAGCGGCTCGCGGTCGGGCGAAAGCTCGGAGAGGCCGCCGCGAACCTCGAGACCCGCCGGGGCATGCTGACGTCGGAAGAGACGCGCCTCGCGCAGGCCGAGCAGCACCTCCACGAGCTCGAAGAGGCCCTGCGCCAGTTCCCCGAGCCCGAACCGGACGAGAAGCCGGTCTCGGTCGAGGAGCTCAAGAAGCGGATCGCGGCCCTCGACCAGCAGCTCCAGGGGATGGGGGACGTCAACCAGCGCGCGGTCGAAGAGTACGACACGGAGAAGTCGCGGCTCGATGAGTTCCAGGGCGAGGTCGCCCGCCTCACGACGGAGAAGACCGAACTGGTCGCGCTCGTCGCCGCGATCGAGACGAAGAAGCGGGAGAAGATCACCGAGGTCGTCGCCCAGGTGGACGGTCACTTCCGCCAGATCTACGGCGAGCTATCCGCCGGTGGCGAGGGCGAGATCGCGCTCGAGAACCCGGCCGATCCGCTGGCGGGGGGCCTCCTGATCAAGGCCCGGCCGGTCGGCAAGACGGTCGCGCGCCTGGAGCAGCTCTCGGGCGGGGAGAAGTCGCTCGCGAGCCTCGCGTTCATCTTCTCCCTC
>JASHUS010000140.1 GCA_030039865.1 Thermoplasmata archaeon | reverse complement strand
GAGGTTCCGCTTGAGGGCGGTGCCGAGCGGTCCGTAGTCGTAGAGCCCCTGCGCGCCGCCGTAGATCTCGGCCGTGGGCCAGAGCACGCCGCGCCGGAGGAACAGGGCGAGCAGCTCGTCGCTCTTCACGGCCGCGCTCCGTCGCCCTCGGGGGGCGGGGGCGGGAGCCGGACGATAAGGTGTTCGGCGACGCGCGTCACGAGCTGGTAGGCGGGGTCCGCCGCGGGCAGCCGGACCACGAGCGGCTGCACCGGGGTGCCCGCCGCGACCCGTGCGGCGTCGGGCCGTCCGAGCCACTCCCACGGCGCGACGAGCGCCGATCGCGCGAGGAACCCGGCCGAGACCGGACGGTGGCGCAGCCGCGTGCCGACGTAGGCGAACTCGAGTTCCCGCCAGATCGACGGCGCGTGGAACATCGCGTTGTCCGTTCCGATGAGCATCGAGAGTCCGAGCCGCTCCATCGCGGCGAGGTGGGGCTGCCGACCGAAGAGCGCGTTCGACCGCGGACAGACGACGACCGGAACGCGCGCGTCCCGGACCTGGACGAGGTCGTCGCGGGTCGCCTTGGCGAGGTGGACGACCAGGTCCGGCCGCGGGTCGAGGAACCGCTCCGGCGGTTCCCGGACCGCTTCGCTCGCGTGGAGTGCGTAGCGCTTCCCGGCCCGGCGACACGCGCGGGCGACGGTACGACGGGTCTCGCTCGTCTCGTCCCGAGAGCTCGAGAGCCCGATCCCATCTCCGGCCGCGAGGACTCCCTCCAGCTCCGACGCCTCGATCGGCCGGGTCAGCGGTCGTCCCAGGACGACCGTGCGGATCGCGAGTCCCCGCGCCGCCGCCCGGAAGAGCTCCGCCCCCGGCCGGCCCTCTTCCCGGAAATCGACGACCGCCGCGACACCCTCCCGCTCCATCCGGCGCAGGGCCGCGCGGATCGCCCGGCGCTTCGCCGACGCGGTCGATTCCGCCAGCAGGCGGAACTTGTAGCCGCGGGGCGGCATGACGAGCTGCGAGACGGGACCCGGCGGCGGCTCCTGGACCGAAACGGCGTCGCCGAGATGTGTGTGCGAGTTCACCGGGGCCGGCACGACGATCCCGCGAAGCCGTCGCTCCCGCCCGCGGAGACCGTCGGTCCCGAGCGAGCCCGTCGCGACGATCCGGCCCCCGCGGAAGCGGACGTACGCCGAGCGAATCCCATCGGCGTCCAGGATCGCACCCTCGACCAGCATCGGACGGTGGCGCGGAGCCTCGAACGCCCTTAAGTCGGTGCTCGACCGCCGGACGAAGCGCTAAGCGGGGCGGGGTCTCCCGAGGGCGAACGTCATGGACGACGGCGTCAAGGACCGGCCCCGCGAGCTCCTGATCGCGGGCCACGTCAACGTTGACCGACTGCTCGGGATCCGGGCGTTCCCGGCGGCCGACCGGACCGTGCCGGTCGTCGAGAACCAGATCGCGCTCGGAGGTCCGGCCGCGAACCTCGCCCTCGTGGCGAGCCGGTTCGGGGTCCGCACGGGCTTGGTCGCCCTCATCGGAGACGACTTCCCGGCCGAGTTCCGGGCCCGGCTCGAAGCGGGCCAGATCGACACGCGGGGCCTGCAGCGCGTCGCCGGCCGCTCCACCCCGACGTGCTACATCCTCCTCAACGGACGCGGCGGTCAGCGGACGCTGATCGACCAGGGGCCGATGGGCGACGGGTCGGCGCCGAGGCTCCCGGCCGGGATCCTGCCCGACTACTCCTGGCTGCACGTCACGACCGGCCCGCCCGACCGTCACCTCGCCCTCGTGCGGCAGGCCCGCGCGGCGAAGGTGCGGATCGTCGCGGACCCGGCCCAGGAAATCCACTACCGCTGGGACCGGCGAAGGCTCCGCATGCTCCTGGCCGACGCCGAGATACTGTTCGGCAACCGGTCGGAGGTCGCCGCGGCCGCCCGCATCTCGGGCGCTCGGACCGTCGAGCGCCTCGCGCGCGAACTGCCGCTCATCGTCCGGACCGAAGGGGCCCATGGCGCCACCGCGTTCACGGGGAGCCGGCGGATCCACGCTCTGCCCCGACCCGTCCGCCGCGTCCGCCGGATCGTCGGCGCGGGGGACGCGTTCCGGGGCGGGTTCTACGCCGGCTGGTTCGCGGGCGAGCCGCTGGAGGCCTGCCTGGCCGCCGGGATCCGATCCTCCTCCCGGTGGGTCGAGGGGACCGCGGGGTGACCGGTCGATGGAGATGCGCCCGTTCGGACGGCTCACGAGCGTCGCGGGGGCGCAGCGTCGGCTCTGGTCGGCTGCCGTGCCGACCGATCGGACGGAATCGATCCCGGTCGCGGCCGCGTTCGAGCGCATCGCCGCGGTGACCGTCCGCGCCGCTTCCCCCGTCCCGTCGTTCGCCCGGACGACGTGGGATGGGTACGCCCTCCGATCGACCGACACCGCGGGCGCGAGTTCCCGACATCCGATCTCCCTCGAGGTCGTCGGCGAGGTCTTCGCGGAGGAGGAACACGCCGGAGCGCTCGGCCCGGGCGAGACGGTCGCGATCGCGACGGGAGGCGCCATCCCCCGAGGGGCCGACGCGGTCGTGATCTTCGAGGAGGTCGAGCGCGCGGGCGGACGCATCCGGTTGGTGCGCCCGGTACGACGGGGCGAGCGGGTCGACCGGCCCGGGCACGACTTCCCCCGGGGGACGCGGCTCGTCCGGCGCGGAGAGGGGCTCACGATGACGGCGCTCGGTACGCTCAGTGCCTGCGGCGTCGCGAAGGTGCGAGTCTTCGCTCGGCCGGTCGTCGCGATCCTGCCGAACGGGAACGAGCTGCTCGCGCCCGGGGAGCGACCTCGGCCGGGTCGGATCTACGAGAGCAACAACGCCTCGCTGTCCGCCGCGGTCCTCGCCGGGGGCGGCATCCCGCAGCCCCGGCCTCCGCTCCCGGATGATCCCCGCGCGATCGAGCGGGCGATCCGCTCGGCGCTGCGGACGGCGGACGTCGTCCTCGTGACCGGCGGGAGCTCCGTGGGAGAACGCGATCACCTGCCGCGCGTCCTCCCCAAGTTCGGTCCGCTCCTCTTCCACGGCATCGCGGTCCGGCCGGGAAAGCCGACGCTCGCCGTCCGGGCCGGCGCGAAGATCGTCGTCGGCATGCCCGGCCACCCCACCTCCTGCATGGCCAACATGCTCTGGCTCGTGCTCCCGGCGCTGCGCCGGATCGGCCGCCGGCCCGGCCCCGGCTGGACGGTCGGGACGGGCGTCCTGGGGGTGGACGCGCTCGCGGCGACCCCCGGCCTGACGACGGTGGTTCCGCTACGGTTCGAGCGGGGACGTGGCTACCCGACCAATCGCGGTTCGTCGGCGATCACGAGCCTCACCGGCGCGACCGCCTTCGCCCTGCTGCCCGCCGGACGCGGCCGGTGGACGAGGGGCACGCGCCGCCCGGTCTTCTACCTGGATCCCCCGCTCGGCAGCGCGGCTCGGTAGCGCAGGCGTCAGCGATTTAGGCGCGCCCGGGCGTCTCGGATCGTGGGTCGGCGGAAACTCGCCGTGGCGCTCCTCGTGATCGAGGGGACGAACTGCGAGGAGGAGCTCCGCACGGCGGTCGCGGCGCTGGGGGCCCAACCCGAGATCGTCCATCTGAAGCAGTTCGAGGGGCGGGACGTCGAGCCCGACGAGCGACGCCGGCTCGCGGACTACCAGGTGCTCTTCGTTCCCGGCGGGTTCTCCGCCGGCGACTACGTGCGCGCTGGCGCGATCTTCGCGGCCCGGGTGCGTGCGGCGATCGGCCCCGAGCTCGAGGAGTTCGTCCGGAGCGGACGGATCGTGGGCGGTCTCTGCAACGGCTTCCAGGTGCTGACCGAGCTCGGCCTGCTCCCGGGTCGTCCCGGCGGGAAGCTCGGACCCCCCGAGGCGGCGCTGCTGACCAACGACTCGGGTCACTTCGAGTGCCGGCCGACGTACCTCGCGTGGGAGGGCGGGAACTTCCCGGCGCTCGCGAACACCCCGCCGGGGACGCGCTACCTCTTCCCGTCGGCGCACGCGGAGGGGAAGTTCATCCTCGGGGACGACGGGGCGGCGCGCCGCGCCGAGCTCGAACGCGACGGCCAGATCCTCTTCCGCTGGGTCGCCCCCGACGGCGGACCCGCGGCGTACCCGTGGAACCCGAACGGCTCGGAGGGCAACATCGCGGGCGTCACGAACCCCGAGGGGAACGTCTTCGGCCTGATGCCGCACCCCGAGCGCGCCTTCTTCCGCGCCCAGGCCCCCGACTGGACCCGATCGGGCTCGAGCGAGGGGTTCGGCGACGGGCATCGGTTCCTCTCCCTCGTGCTCGACTACGCCGAGCGCCACGGCTGAGACGCGCCGATCCTGCCCGCCGGCGCGGATGCCAGAAACGGATCACCGCGAGCTGCTCCCCCTCGAGGGCGCGCGTCGCGACGACCTCGTGCCGCCCCCCGGATCGTGCCCAGCGGGTCACGATCGCCGCCCGGACCCGGGGATCCTGGACAGACGAGGTCACGATGTAGGCGCTTCCCCCGGGCGCGAGGTGGCGGGCCAGCCCGCGCACCAGGCGCGCGTAGACGCGGCACCCGTCGGGACCCCCGTCGAGGGCGAGGCGTGTCCCGGGATCGCGGTCCCGTTCCGAAGGGCGGGTCGGGAGGTACGGCGGGTTCGAGAGCACGCGATCGAACCGTCCCAGCCCCCGGAGCAGATCGGTGCGGACTCCCCGCACGTCCCATCCGCCGGCGCGCGCGGCGACGCGGAGCTCGCGGAGCGCGCGGGCGTTCCGGTCGGTCGCGACGACCCGCGCGCCCCCGCGGGCGGCCTCGAGCGCGAGAAGGCCGCTGCCCGTGCCC
>JASHUS010000015.1 GCA_030039865.1 Thermoplasmata archaeon | reverse complement strand
GGCGACGCCTGGCCGATGACGTAGACGTACTCCTTGATCGTCGCGAAGCCCTCCTTGAAGTGGACGAGGTTCGGCTGCGACGAGTTGCGCACTTCGACCCGGTCGACGCGCGCGAGCTGGCCGACGTGCGAACCACCGGCGACGTACGCGAGCGCGCCGGGCGCGAGCGGGAGGTGGTTGACGACCTTCTGCGTCGGAAGCTCGATCTTCACCGAGTCGCCGACGTGGTACGGCGTCGACGCCGGTGCGAGCAGGTTCCGTCCGTCGTGCAGCGTCACGGCGACCCGGCCGCCCCGCACGGCGTGCTTGAAGCGGACGCGCCCGATCTTGACCGCCGCCTCCTGCGAGGGGATCGGGACGAGCCCGAGCTTGCCGCGGCGGTCCTTGACGACGCGGTAGTGCGCGTCGAGCGGAGCGGCGAACGAAAGGGTGTCCATGAGGCCGAGGCCGCGATCGAGGTCCCGCGCGACCTTGCCGTCGACCTTCACGACGCCCGAGCGGACGAGCGTGCGCGCCTCGCGGGCGCTCTGCACGACGTGGCGTACGTCGCGCAAGACGAGCAGGAGCGGCATCGACTGGTCCTGGGCGTGCGGTCCCGGGCTTGGGCGCTTCAACCACTTCGTGCCCTTGCGCGGGACGGTCCAGGACCGCGGGGCCGCGCGGCGCTTCAGCCGGAACGTCATGCGTCCTCGTCCTCCGCCGTCGGGGCGCTCCGGGGCTTGCGCTTGCGGGTCGCCGGGGAGGGCGCTTCCTCGGGCGGGGCCTCCGCGGGCGCGTCGTCCCCCTCGGGGGGCGACGCGGACTCGGTCGCGGGGGGGACCGAAGCGGTCTCGGACGACTCGGGGATCGCGGGAGTGACGTCCGCCTCTTCCTCCGCGGGCTTCTCGCCGCGCTCCTCGGCCGTGACGTCCTCGTCGCGGATCCGCAGCGCGCGGCGGCGCCAGGAGTCGGAAAGGTTGAGCCGGGTGATGACCAGGTGCCCCGGCCGCAGGTCGAGCGGTTTCATCTTCTCGTCGGCGGTCTTGAGCGTGACGTTGTCGAGCGTCACGGCGTAGGCGCGCCGGTCGATCTTGGCGACCCGCTCCTCGCGGCCCTTGTAGCTCCCGCCGAGCACGCGGACGGTGTCGCCCTTGCGGAGCGGGACCGAACGGCGGTGGAACCGTTCGCGGAGCTCGCGCGAGAGCAGCACGGTCATCCGGCGCCGGCGCTCGAACGTGGTCGCCTCGTAGAGCGCGCGTCGCTGGCGACGGGGGGCGTGCGGGGATCCGGACATCGTGCGCCTCCCTCCTCTCCCTCTACAGGATGATGGACGAGGCGGCGGCGATGCGGGGCCAGCGCTCGGCCGCCTCCTTGGCGACCGGGCCCTTGATCTGCGAGCCCTTGATCTCGCCGATCTCGCTCGTGATCACGGCGGCGTTGTCCTCGAACTGGAGCCGGGTCCCGTCGGGCCGCCGGATCGGTGCCCGGGAGCGGACGATGACCGCGTGCAGTACCTGCCGGCGCATCTCGGGCGTGCCCTTCTTCACCGACACGATGACGAGGTCGGCGATGCCGGCGCGCGGATAGCGACGGTGCGTGCCGTGCCAGTTGCGCACGGCGATGATCTCGACGACCTTTGCCCCCGTGTTGTCGACGCAGTCGAGACGGGCGCCCTTCGGGAGCCCGCGGCCGCGCCGGCCCGCGAGCCCCTTCATGCCTCCTCCGCCGGCGGGACGGCCGCCGGGGTCGCGGCGCCC
This sequence comes from Thermoplasmata archaeon, assembly GCA_030039865.1. GTDB lineage: Archaea > Thermoplasmatota > Thermoplasmata > Lutacidiplasmatales > UBA184 > Lutacidiplasma. The sequence continues at coordinate 1,660 of JASHUS010000015.1, read as the reverse complement.
TCAGCCTCCTCGCCGCGGACGCGGCGGGCGGCCTCCCCGAGGTCCTCGACGAGGCAGAAAGCGACGAGCTTCGAGAGCGGGCGTGTCTCGGCGAAGCGCACGCGGTGGCCCACCGGCACGCCGAGGCACGGCGGAGAGTGGGCGAGGTAGCGACGACGGCGCTTCTCGTAGCGCTCGAACTTGGGGACGTAGTGGAGGAGCGTTCGCTCGACGACCGCCGTCCGCTGCATCGAGGTCGAGACGACGGTGCCTTCGAGGACCTGCCCGCGCAGCGGCAGGCGGCCGTGGAACGGGCAGTGACGGTCGTCGCACGTCGCCTTCGGCGCACGGACGTCGAGACCGATGTCCCGGGCGCGACGCGCCGGCGAACGGGACGGAGTCATCGGAACCTCCGAGGACCTCGGGCGAGCAGGCGCTTCGTGCGGTCCTCGGGCCGCACGCGGAGCGTGTCACCTCTTAACGATAACTCTCGGCCGTCGAGGACGATCGTCCCGAGCGCGCCGGACTTCGGCACGCGCACGGCCCGCGCGCGGCCGGGGACGCGCACGACGAACGTCGAGAGCGTCTCGTCGATCAGCGTCCCGCGGACCGGTGCGGCGAGCTGCGCGGACGCCGGGAACGTGACCGGTGCGCCGAGGATCTCCCCGGCGAGCGACGTGGAATCGTCACGCCCGAGCGCAGACCCCGGGCCCGTGTTCTTCGACATCGACGCACCTGCTCGCCTCCCTACGGTGGGCGGACCTCCGCGGCGGTGCGCGAGCGTTCCCCGAGCACGGTGAGCGCGCGGGCGACGTTCGTCCGGAGCGCGCGCATCCGACCGGGGCTCGGCGGCGCACCGCCCATCGCCGCGACCCCGCGCTCGCGCAGGAGGTCGTTCTCGGCGTCGGAGATGCGACGGCGCAGCTCTTCGTCGGTGAGCGCGCGCAGGTCCTTCATCCGCAGCAGCGTCACGGCGCCCCCGCGGGCTCGGTCACGACTTCAGGCGGGGGCGCCGGACCGGCGGCTTCCTCGATCGCCGGGGCCTCGGCCGCGCCCTTCGGGCGCTCTTCGACGCCCTTGACGACGATCTCGTCCGGCAGCTTCGCCGTCGGGCGCATGATCCAGACGTTGACGCCGATGACGCCGGGCTTGAGTCGGGCCTGGTAGAATCCCTTGTCGATCCACAGGTGGACGGCCTCGCCGCAGTACTTGATCGTCCCGGCCTTGAACCGCTCCGTCCGGTGCCGCTCGCCGGTGAGCTTTCCCGACAGGATCACCTGGCAGCCGCGCGCCCCGGCCTCCATGATCCGTCGCACCGTCGAGTGGCCCGCCCGACGGAAGTGCCAGCCGCGCTCGAGCGTGGAGGCGAGCTTCTCGCTCATCAATTGGGCGTTGAGGCTCGGTTGGCGCTCCTCCTGCACCTCGATCTGGGGGTTGTCGAGCTGGAAGCGCTGGTGGATGTCCTCGGTGAGGCGCTTGATCAGCTCGCCGCGGTGCCCGATCAGGATCCCGGGTCGCTCGCAGATGAGGGTGACGCGCGTGCCCATCGGCGTCCGGGTGATGTCGAGCCCCCCGAAGCCGGCGCGGGCGCTCTCGCGCACGAGGTAGTCCTTGAGCAGGACGCGGCGCATCTGCTCCTGGATGACCTTCCGCTCCGCGCTCATGCCTTCTCCTTGCGCTC
>JASHUS010000139.1 GCA_030039865.1 Thermoplasmata archaeon | reverse complement strand
CGCGCCGAGCCTCGACGCGCTCGTTCGGCGACTCGAGGCGGGGGGTGGATTCAGCGCGAAGGCCGTCGCACAGGGCGTCGACCTCCTCGCGCACCTATTGGCCGATCCCGACATGTCCGTCTTCCTCTCGTTCCCGGCGGATGTCGTCGCCACCGGGACCCGGGGCGTGCTCGCGACCCTCGTCCGCGACGGATACGTCGACGCGGTGATCACGACGTGCGGGACGCTCGACCACGACCTCGCGCGGTGCTACCGGCCGTACTATCACGGGGACTGGAACCTCGACGACGCGGCCCTGCACCGGCGCCATCTCTACCGGCTCGGCAATCTCGTGATCCCCGAGGCGAACTACGGCCGGATCCTCGAGCGGAAGATGCAGCCGATCCTGCGTCGGATCTGGTCGAGGGGCGTCCGCTCGCTGTCGACGCGCGAGCTCGCCTCCGAGATCGGCGCGTCGCTGCCGGCCGGAGCGAGTGCGAGCATCCTCCGGGCCGCGTACGACCGGCACGTGCCGGTCGTGGTGCCCGGGATCACGGACGGAGCCGTCGGCTCGCAGGTCTGGCTCTTCTGGCAGGACCACCGCGCGCTGACCTTCGATCTCCTGTCGGACGAGCAGACGCTCTCCGACCTCGTCTACGACGCGAAGCGCGCGGGCGCGGTCATCTTGGGCGGCGGTATCTCGAAGCACCACACGATCTGGTGGAACCAGTTCCGGGGCGGGCTCGACGCCGCGCTCTACGTCACGACCGCAGTCGAGTGGGACGGCAGCCTCTCGGGCGCCCGCACCCGCGAGGCGATCTCGTGGGGCAAGGTCAAGCCGATGGCCCGCCACGTGACCGTGGACGGCGACGTGACCACGCTGTTCCCCTGGATGGTGGGCGCCGCCCTGGAGCGCATCCGATAGAGGCCGCCGCGCGCGGAGGAGGATTTATCTGCGCGGGACCGACATGCGGCCGCCCGCCGTGGGCCCGTAGCTCAGCTCGGTAGAGCAGGCGGCTCTTAACCGCAAGGTCAGGGGTTCGAATCCCCTCGGGCCCGCGGGCGGATCCTCACGGACCCGGCCGTGCCTCGCCCGCCCCTCCCCGGCGCGCCCAGAGCAGGGTGCCATACTCTGGGCCAAAGAGGAACCAAGCGGCGCGGGGCACGCGGACGGATCGGGCGACCGCGCGCAGGTCCGGATGATCGATCCGTACCTCGGAGAACCCGGCGCGCCGGGCGAATCGGGAGAGCGACCGGTCCTCGTAGAGACGCGGCCCTCCCTTCCGACGCGGACCGGCCGCGGGGGTCCCGTACATCTTCGGAGTCCCGGTCCACGCGACGAAGCGCCCTCCCGGGTGCAACGTCCGGTGGACCTCTCGAAAGGCGTTCGTGGGATCGGCAAGCCACGGAAGAACGCCCGACATGACCGCGCACGTGAACCGCTCGTTGGCGAACGGGAGCGCCCCGGCGTCTCCGTAGCGCAGCTGCAGGTGACCGGCGGCAATGGCCCGCGCGTTCTGCTGCGCGGCCACTTTCAGCATGTCCGCGCTGTGGTCGACCGCGGCCGCGACGCAACCGGTCGCGAGCGCCCGCTTGAGCAGCGCTCCCCCGCCGCAACCGACCTCGAGCAGCGCATCGTCCTTGCGGAGCGCGAGACCGTCGAGGATCGCCCGGAACCCCGGCAGGTGATAGATCGGCTCGCGGTAGTGGGCGCGGCTGGTCGGTCCGGAGGGTCGACGCCCCCATCGGTCGTCCGACCACTCGGTCAGGCGGGCCGGTTCGATCGCGAGGAGGAGGGGAGCGATCACCTCGGTCGCGACCCACCCGAATCCCTGCTCCTCCCTCGGCTCCCCCCGCAGGCGATCTCCGCCCGCGTGCTCGACCACGATCGCGGTGCCGCCGCGTTCCGCCGCGCAGCGAACGCTCAGGCGCGGCGCTCGACCGGCCCGATCGTCCTCGACGTCCCAGACGATCTCGACCCGGCGCGGCGGCTCCCATCGAATCACCTTCGCGCCCCTGGGGCGCGTCACCCCCCGAGCGGTCCGCCAGATCTGGCCGCCGTTTTCGCCCTCCGCCGACCAGCCGCGCTGGAGTAGCGCGGAGGAAAGTTCGGCCCACAGGACCGGGAACACCTTCGAGGGCGGCCCCGACACCCGGGCGTGAATCTCGACCAGCACGGTCCCGCCGGATCGTCGCGACATCCGCACGACGATCAATGCCGCCGGGACTATCCAATCTTGGTCGCGCGCCGCCGCGGCAACGGCCCGACGGCGGCTCGAGGGATAGGGCCGGCTCCGCCGAGGTCGGATTATGAGGATTTGGTTACGCGGGGTTACCTCCGAGATCGGACGATGCCTCGCTCGACCGAGGTCCTCCAACGGAGCCGGGGCCGCACGGGTCCCCGCCGCCACAGCACGGTGCGGCGCTCGATCGGTTCAGCTCCCGAGCCGCGCCCGAGAGAGGACGATCGTGATCCGGTGAGGTTGATGCTCTCCGAAGACGACGAGAAGCTTGTTGAGCGAGCTACCGGAGCCGCCGGACCGACGGACGCGTTCGTCTTCGCGCGGCTGGGCGTACTCCCGCAGCCGACGCAGCCCCTCGTCCAAGTCCCGGACGATCTTCTGGGCGCCGACGACCCAGATCACGCGCCCCGCGCCGTAGCCGTACGGACCCAGCTGGCTCCCGCTTCCCGAGGCGACCAGTACCTCGCCGCGCTCGGTCACCGCCTGGACGCTGCCCAGCACGACGTCCGGGCTCGCGCCCCGGCGCCGCTTCTCGTCCCGAAGGCCCTCCCGCGCGAGCCGTTCCAGTTCCGGCCGCAACCGGCGATACGGCGTATCGAACGACCCATCGCGGAGAAGTCCGATCTCGCGCAGAGTCTGGGAACCCGCTTCCAGGACCTCGTCGGGGGGTCCGAGCCGGCGGAGTACGGCGGCCCGTGCGGCGTCGGGGCCGTCCACGATCTCCACGTCGAACCCGCGGCCCCGGAGCGCGCGCGCGACCCTCTCCAGCTTCGCCCCGGAGGCGACCCGTTCAAATTTGGAGCCGAGGCGTCGAGACGCGGTCCGATCGGACGGGATGCGTCGAGCCGTTCCCGGCGGACGCGCGGACACGACCTCAGCTGTCCGCAGCCGTGAGCGGCCGGATGACGTCCCGGCTGAATCGTTCCATCTCCTCGAGTTGAGGACTGAACTGCAGCAGCAGCAGATCGACGCCGGCGGCCTCGAACCGCGCGATCTGTTCGCGCACGGCGGCGGGCGTCCCGACGAGCCCGGACCGCAGACCGCGGTTCGAGACCGAGTACTCCTCGATCGACA
>JASHUS010000138.1 GCA_030039865.1 Thermoplasmata archaeon | reverse complement strand
GAGAGTAGCATGATCACGGACTGGGACGCGAGGACGAAGCGGATCGCGACCGGCAGACGGTCCCGGAGCAGGTAGGTCGTCAGGAGCATCTCGCCGGACATCGTGAAGAGGAACCACGGCGAGTTCACCGAGCCCGAGAGCCAACCCACCAGCCCGGCGAGGGACCATCCCGCCGCGATCGACTGGCCGGCGGCGGTCTGGAACGTCCATCCCATCAGCAACTCGTTCAGCACGGCCAGCCCGACCACGACGCCGAGGAACGTGCGGGGGTGGACGAGCCCCCTCGAAGAGCTCTCCGCGACCGGGGGTCCGGCCCGTGCCTGGACCTGGGCGAAGAACCCGAGAAAGACCAGCACGGCGCTCGCGGACATCAGCCCGCTCGCGAGCCAGAGACCGCCCACCAGCGACGCCGAGCTCGGGCGGGCGAAGTAGAAGGCGGCCCCGCCGATCATCGCCGCCATCATCAGGAGGAGAAAGACAACCACCGATGCGCGCAGTGGTCCGCGGGCGTCCGCGGCCCAACGGATGATGAAGGCGGTCGTCGCGGCCATGCCCGCCGCGAGCGGTGCGAGCACGATCCATGCGGCGATCGCCATCGCGCTCACTGGACCCCGCAGCCCGGGCCCTTCATGATCGCGAGCTTCCGCGCTCGGACGGACCGCCCGGATGGGCGCGTGCGGACGCCTCGAGCCCGGCGCCCGCCGCGACGCCCGATCCCGCGGGATTCGGGTACCCTACGGGATCCAGGTCGGGCGCGCTCCAGGCCAACGGCCCGAGGGTGACTCGGGGAGCCAAAGCCGTGGAGACGGCGAAGCCGCCGACGAGGCCCGTTTGGACGATCCAGGAAAAGAGCCAGCCCGGGCCGACGCTCAGCGTGGGCAGCGCGACCGTGGACGGGACCACGGCCATCAGGATCATCGTGATCCCCCCGACGGCGAGCACCGATCGAACGACGGTCGGCCCGACCCGTCGCATGGGCGCAGTCAGGGCCTCGCGCGTCGGGCGGGGGAAAAGCGCGGCGAGGATCACGAACAGGGCTACGCCTTGGTGACCGACGATCCAGCCGAACCACTGCAGGGCGCTCGCCGAGTACGGAGATATGACCGTCCACTGCGCGAACATCGCGAGCGACCACGTGATCGCCCCGATGAGGAGGGCGACCCGCAGTGCGGCGCTCCCGATCGTCCTTCGGTTCAAGGCCGGCGGCTCGACCGGGGCGTTGGGCGCGCTGGACCAGCCGAACAGCCCACCGTAGACCCGCAGGATGAGTTCCTGCGCGAGGAGCGCGATCCAGACGACTGCAATCTGGAAGACGCCCAGGAACCAGTTGTTGAGCAGCAGGTTGTCGGTCGAGGTACCGCTGACCTGTCCGACGATGCCGACCCCGGCGGTGGCAGCGGCCGTCGTCGAGCAGCAGGCGCCGAGTGTGACGAGCGCGATCATCGCCGGCGTAAGACCGGCCACCGAGCCGACGGCCGCCGGTCGGCCGGCCCGAGCCCGCCGGCCTCGGACGAGGGCAATCGCGAGCAGGACCGCGACGGACATCCCGATCCCGACCCCGATCGAGACGAGCACCATCGCGACCGTGCCGAAGAACGGAAGAGTGAGAACGCCCCAGGGCTCGACGAGCAGGAACCCCGGGTAGTTCCAACTCGGGGCGCCCCCCGACCAGACGATCTCCGCGTAGTACGGTGGGGTCAGGTGCGTGAGGAGTAGCATCGAGCCGAGGAACATCGAGCCGAGTGCGTACACGATCGCGAAAAAGGCCGTCATCATCACCGCGTGGGAACGTCGGATGTACGCGCGGATCGTGCGCAGTGTCAGGATAGACAGCGGGGGGCTCGCGCCCGGTACCTGCGACACGCGGTAGTAGGTCGCCGGCTCGCTTATAGCAGGTCAGTTCGAACGCCGGTGGCGGCGTCCGGTCCTACCCCGCATCCCGAGGGCGAGACAAACGTATTTTTGGGGGGTGGGCGACCAGCCCATGGGCCGGGGTCCGCCCATCGGGAGCGGTTCTGGCATGCCGGGACGATCTATGCACGGAGCGATCCTACGCCGTTCCAACGGGGCGACCGAGGAGGGGGTAGGGTTCGCGGGATCTCGGGAGCCCCGGTCGAGCGAAGTGCTCTCGCCCGCCGCCCTCAACTTCTTGGCCCGGCTCCACCGGCGGTTCGAACCCCGACGGCGGCAGGCGCTTCAGCAGCGAGGCGAGTTTCGAACGCAGTTGAACTCGGGTGCCGTGCCCGACTTCCCGGCCGAGACCCGAGGCATCCGCCGGTCGGAGTGGAGGATCCCGAACCCGCCCTCCGACCTCCGCGACCGGCGTGTCGAGATCACCGGGCCGGTGGACCGAAAGATGATCATCAACGCGCTCAATTCGGGCGCGTCGGTCTACATGGCCGACTTCGAGGACTCGCACGCGCCGACCTGGGAAAGCACGCTCGCGGGCCAGATCAATCTCCACGATGCTGTGCGACGGAAGATCTCGTTTACGAGCCCCGAGGGCCGGCTCTATGAGCTGGGACCCCGACCGGCGACGCTCATGGTCCGGCCCCGAGGCTGGCATCTCGCGGAACGGCATCTCACCGTCGACGGCGTGGCCATCTCGGCGAGCCTCTTCGACTTCGGGCTCTTCTTCTTCCACAACGCCCGAGCGCTGATCGACCGGGGTTCTGGTCCCTACTTCTACGTCCCCAAGATGGAGCACTATCGGGAAGCGCGGCTCTGGAACGACGTCTTCCGATTCTCCGAGGACTCGCTCGGGCTCCCCCCGGGGACGATTCGCACGACCGCGCTGATCGAGACGCTGCCGGCGGTCTTCCAGATGGACGAGTTCCTGTGGGAACTGCGGGAGCACTCGGTCGGGCTCAACTGCGGCCGATGGGACTACCTGTTCAGCTTCATCAAGCAGTACTGCGACGATGCGAGCGCCCGGTTTCCCGACCGCGCGCTTCTGACGATGGATCGCCCGTTCCTGACGGCCTACTCCCGGCTCCTGATCGAGACGTGCCATCGCCGGGGCGCCCATGCGATGGGGGGGATGGCGGCGCAGATCCCCATCAAGGGCGACCCCAGGGAGAACGAGGCGGCGATGGCCAAGGTGGTCGAGGACAAGCGGCGCGAGGTCCGGGCGGGCCATGATGGGACGTGGGTCGCCCACCCGGCGCTCGTCCCCGTCGCGCGGGAGGTGTTCGACCGGGAGATGCCGACCGCCAACCAGATCGACCGGGCCCGCGGTGCATCCGAGATCGGACCCGGGCAGTTGCTCGAGATCCCTCAGGGGCCGATCACGTCGGAGGGCGTGCGACGCAACGCGCGGGTCGCAGTCCGTTACCTGGCCGCGTGGCTGGCCGGGAACGGCTGCGTTCCGATCGATCATCTCATGGAGGACGCCGCGACCGCCGAGATTGCGCGCTCGCAGCTGTGGCAATGGGTCCATCACGCGGCTGAGCTCCCGGACGGCCGTCCGGTCGACGCCGCGCTGGTCCGGAGTCAGATCGCCCGAGAGGTGGAGACCCTCGGGACCGAGGATCCCGGCCCGGCGGCGCGCGCTCGCGCCCACCGCGCAGGCGAGCTAATCGATGAGTTAGTGGTGAGGCCCGAACTCGCGGAGTTTATCACCCAGTACGCGTACGCGGAACTGGACCATACGTCCGGGGAGGATCGCGCGTGAACGGTATCCCCGAATCCGACTGGAAGAAATCCGAACGTTGGAAGGGGATCGTTCGGCCGTACCACGCGGCCGACGTCGAGCGTCTGCGGGGCTCGGTCACCATCGAGCATACGCTCGCGACCCTCGGGGCGCGACGACTGTGGCAACTCCTGGCGAGCGAGCCGTACGTCCCGACGCTCGGCGCGATGACCGGGACCCAGGCGGTCCAGATGATCGCGGCCGGTCTCCCGGCGATCTACGCGAGCGGCTGGCAGGTCGCGGCGGACGCGAACGACGCGTACCAGACGTATCCGGACCAGAGCCTCTACCCCGCGGACTCGATGCCCCATCTCGTCCGACGCATCAACCAGGCCTTCCGCCGCGAAGATGAGAAGCAGCACGCGGCGGGTCGGGAGGACCTCCATTGGTACGCGCCGATCGTCGCGGACGCCGAAGCGGGTTTTGGCGGGAACCTGAACGTCTTCGAACTCACGAAGGCGCTGATCGAGGCCGGCGCGGCCGGCCTGCACATCGAGGACCAGCTGGCCTCCGCGAAGAAGTGCGGGCACATGGGCGGGAAGGTCATCGTGCCGGCCCGGGAGTTCAACCAGAAGCTGTGGGCCGCGCGCCTCGCGGCCGACATCGCGGGCGTCCCGACGGTCGTCATCGCCCGCACGGACGCGCTGTCCGCGAAGTTGCTGACGAGCGACATCGATCCGCGCGACGCCCCGTTCCTCACCGGCAAGCGGACGTCCGAGGGGTTCTACGAGATCACCGGTGGCCTCGACCAAGCGATCTCCCGGGGGCTCGCCTACGCCCCCTACGCCGATCTCCTCTGGTTCGAGACGGCCGGCCCGGACCTTGACGAGGCGGAGCGATTCGCGCGCGAGATCCATCTGGAGCACCCGGGGAAGCTGCTCGCGTACAACTGCTCCCCGTCGTTCAACTGGCGCAAGAAGCTCGCCCCGGACGTGATCGCCGAGTTCCAATCGACGATCGCGGAGATGGGCTACCGGTTCCAGTTCGTCACCCTCGCCGGTTGGCACGCCGTGAACCTCTCGATGTTCAAGCTCGCGAAGGGGTACGCTCAATCCGGCATGAGCGCGTACACCGAGCTCCAGGAGGAGGAGTT
>JASHUS010000137.1 GCA_030039865.1 Thermoplasmata archaeon | reverse complement strand
CGGTACTCCGCCTCCCACGCCGACGCGACCCTCGAACGTTCGCCCATGGGAGGTATCATCCCGACATGTACCAGAGGGGACCGCGAGATCCTACGGGTGCTCTAGCGGCGTCGGATCGATGTCTCCTCATTCGTCCCGGGCTAGGTCCCTGAGCTGTGAGCCGAGCCGGGCGGCAGCATCCACCGCCCCAACGGCTTCATCGATCAGGAAATCGATCGTGGAGCCGAGCGCACGGAGGAGTTCTCCTCGTTCGACGCGACGGACAAGGCACTCGTCAGCAACTGCCAGCACGTCGGGAGGCAAGCGATCAAATCCGCGGCCGTGGGATGGATTGAGCCCCCGTCGCAGGCATCCGAGTGAGAGCGTCTCGTGGAGTGCATCATTAATCCAGAACTCGCCCTGCCAGAGCCGTCCTCGTTCCACAGAAAATCGACCCCGCACGGCGTGATGGGCCGCATACCCGAAAGTATCCCTTGCCGAGGGCGCTGCTGTTGGCACGGATTTGTGGGCCGAGCCGAACAGAAGCTTGAAACCGGGTCCGTACTGGGCGGAGAATCCCGGAGTCACCGAAAGGTCGACTTGCAGGTTCCCCGGAAACAGAAAAACGCGATAGACGGACGTGTGACTGGGAAGATCAAAGAGATGGACCGCCCCGCAATCCGAGGCGAGGTGGTCGGTCCAATCCTCCAACACAGACGACGGGGCAACGTCCTCGCCCAGTCCAAAAGTCAGATCCAGGTCCGACCAGCGATCCTGATCTCCGAGAGCGGCCGAACCGACGACGGCACCCGAAACGACTCGAGGATCCGAACGTGCCAGTTCGAGCACGTGGTTCCGAGCCCGTTCGCGATCCTCGGGGCTAAAGAATGGGCTCATGGACAAAGAGGGGAGGCGCGGCTCTACTGTGACGAGTCGCATCGGTGCGGCATCGTGAAACCTCTACGAGCTCGTCGGGGCGCCAGAGTTCGGGAAAGAGCTGGGTGGCAGCCGAGCTACGATGGTGGGCCATCAATCCAGGACCCACCCGCACGTCGCGTTGATCATGGCGCCCGTGATAGGGCTAGCATAGTCCGAGGCCAACATCGCTGCTACTCGCCCAATCTCCGGGCACATCGGCATCCTCTTCAAGAGCGTCCGATCGAACATGCGTTGCTTGAATTCTTCGACCGACAATCCCGCTTTCTCGGCAAGATACGCGTGAATGGCCGGCATTCCGTGTGCATCGGGGGAGCCGGCCGTCCGGATGCACACCACTCGAACGCCGCTCGGACCGACTTCGGTCGCCAAGTGCCGACAGAAGCTCTCCACGGTCGAGTTGCATTCGGGCCATCCTCCCATGTTCGACGGGGGCTTCTGCCCCGCAGCGGCGGAAAGCGCGAGTATCACGCCTCTCTTCGCCGCCATCATGCGTCGCGCTGCCGCGGTATCGGTCACGAAGTGCGCCTCGAGGGCATTGTAGATGGGGCGGACAAAGTTCTCCTGGCGTTGATCGAACATCGGCTTGCCATCAATCTCGTACGGATTGGAAATCAAGTTGAACGAGATGTCAATACTCCCCCGATCCTTGACGACCCGGTTCAGGTGGCCCTCGACTGCGTCCGGGTCGCGCGCGTCGAAGTGGGCAACATCCACGATGCCGCTCGACGGCGCGATGCGTCGAGCGAGGTCGGCGAGAGGGCCAGGCTTCTGCGCGACGAGAAACAGGTCGGCGCCTTCCTCCGCGAACACTTTCGACACGGCTTCTCCAAGGGAACCGGTGGCCCCATAGATGACCGCGGACTTACCCTTCAGAATCATCTCGCGCCTCGATCTCCATCCAAAATTGCAAAGCCCCTAGCCCGGTTCCGCGAGAGCGTTAGCCCGATAGCTCCAAGACCATAACGAACCCCACGCGCCAACCGAAGTCTCCTTCGACCGTGGCGCTAGGTCACGGCAGAGTCGCTCTCAATCCATCGCAATCGAGAACGGGGAGTCGGCTCGAGTTCAAGAATCTCGGCGGGCTCACGCAGGTCACCTTGATCCAGGAGACGTTGACCCATCTCTTGCATCGTCAGTCTGAGTCGTCCCGCCTCGGAATCGTCCTTCGCGAGGCCGAGCCATACGATGTGGGGGCCGTCCGCACGAACGGTATGCTGGGGGAATGTGTTAGCTCCCTCAAAGGTCGCGAGGATTCCGACCTCTCGGACCCCGACCGATCGATACCGGACGAACTCGTGTTCGCAGCGCTGGATAAATGCGGCCGCCTCGCCGGGGTGAACGGCCAGGACTTGCGCAAGCAAGAACCCGCGCGGGGTGTCGGCCTCGTCGACGGGGTCGACGGCGGCGAGCACCGGAACTCCACAATCGTCGGTGGGAGGCGCGAGAACTAGCACGTTATCGGTCTTCTCAAGGAGTGCGAGCATCCGCTCGCGGTGCTCACGCCACACCGGCCCGTAGTAGAACGCAGAGTTGGCTCTCCCGCGCGCAAAATTATCGAGAAAGCCGCGAATCCAAACAAAGCCATCGGGATTGGAGCGGTCCCGAAATGAGCCGAGAATCAAGACAGACTCTTGTTCGAAGGCCTCGGGGAAAAAAGTATCGAAGTACCGAACGAACCGGGGGCGTTGTCCGTTCCGAATCGAGTATCTCCGGAATTCGATCACTCGAAAGTCTCCGAGATGTGCGGTCCTACTGACGACTCTCGAGACGACGGAAGCGAGTTGCTCGGGGCCGCCGGCGCCGCTCGGGACGGTCATCACCGAGGAATCGCCCGGACTCCATATCTGGATTGCGCTGCACCAGAGGTACGTTGCGGGTTTGCGTAATTGCAATAATGCGTAGATTAACCAATCCGACTTGGACATCCCAAGTCGGCATCTCGGCTCGAACAGCTCACTGGTGCCTCACTCCACCGAAGGCCTCTAGACTCCTACGTCCGACGGGGGGATGTGCGTGCGGTCGCGCCCAGTTCTACCAACAGGCGAGCAAGGCGGTCAAGAGAATGCAGTCCGGAGCTCCGGACTCCCTCGACGTCCATTCCGTCACGAATGGTGAAACTCGGAAAGCGCGTCGTGATCGCAAGTCGGGTCCTTCGTCCTACCGCTCGCAGCGTGTACGTAATCTCCGCCGATTGGCCCTTCCACGGGTCACTCTCGAAGCGCAAGGTCTGCACGATCCGGGACGGCGGATCTATGAGCACGTAGCTGCCGCCGGACGCGAGGCGGCGTCCGTTGGGCAGATACTCCACGGTCCGCCACTGCCCTCCCGGTCGCAGGTCCACTTGACAACTCTCGAGATCACGATCCACGAAACTCCCCCACCATCGAGTCAAGTGCTGAGTCTCAGTGAGGGTTCGGAACACGAGCTCGCGGGGAGCGTCCAAAACCCGCGTCATGACGACGGTCGGAGATTTCCGACCAATCGTGAACTCAGTTTCCCGTCTTTGCACCATGGGCGCCACGCTCTCTCGCCTGCAAACGTTGAAGGTGTGTGTCGAGCCGTCGCAACCGCGCCTCCCACAATTGGTGA
>JASHUS010000136.1 GCA_030039865.1 Thermoplasmata archaeon | reverse complement strand
AGTTGCCGACGAACGACTCCGGCACCGTCGACTTCGACCTCACCGTAGTCGATGCGGACGGAGAAGGGTGGTACGAGAACCAGTCCCTCGAGTATCCGGGCGACAACAACACGTCGGCTTCGCCGCCTCCCGATGGAGGCTCTCCCCCCTCGGGGGCGGCCCCGGCCCCCGCATCGGCATCCCCCGCCGCTCCGTGGCTCATCCTCGCAGGAGTCGCGACCGTGATCCTGCTCGGAATCCTCGGCGGGCTCTGGCTGTACCGGAGGCGGCGTCGCTCGGCGGAGCCGTCCCCTCCGCCGCCGGATCCCGTCGCGGTCATTCGAGAGATCGTCGAGCCCGCGGAGGGGGCGGAGCGGTCGACGGTCGAGCTCCTCGCGGAGGAGCAGGGTCTCCCGCTGGCGACGGTCCGGTCCACGATCGATCGGCTGGTCTCGGACGGCACGCTGCGATCGGAAACCGGATCGGACGGTGAGGAGGTGCTCGCATGGTCGGAGCTCTCCTGAACGCCGGGATTCTGCCCGGTTGGACTCTCGGGACCTTTCGCGCGGCGCTCGGGATCACGCTCGTCCTGCTCGTGGCTCTGCCCGGCGCGTCGCCGGCAGGGGCCGGCGAGCTGGTGCGACTCGCGGACTCCAGTGCCCCGCCGTCGGGCGCGGTCGCGAACTTCACCGCCTCCATCGACCGACTGGTGGAGCTCGTCGCGCTGGCCGGTAGTGGGCTGCTCGCCTTGGTCTGGGCCCGAGTGGCGCTGAGCTGGTTCTCCAACGACATCACCAAGAAAGTGCAGGCGAAGGATCGCGCCCGGGACGCGCTGATCGGGACGCTTCTGTTCGTCGCGGCGATCTCGGGGCTGTTCTGGGGTCTCGCCCAGTGGGTCCTCACCGGCTCCTAGCCGGGACGCGAGGGACCGTGCTCGCGATCAATCTTGGCCAGCTGATCGAGCAGATCCTCTTCGCGACGTTCGCGGCGCTCACCTCGATCGTCGCCGCGATCATCGGTCCGACCTACGACACACTGCTCGTCCCCGAGATGAAGGTCGCCGCGCTCTATCCCTCGCTCTTCGCGAGCCATCCCGGGCCCTCGAACTTCCTCGCCCCGGCCGCCCAGTTCTCGACGTTCTTGCTGGTCAACGTCGTCGACCCGGCCGTCACGCTCGTGGTGCTGGGCGTGGCGATACTCTACTTCGCGCGGGTCGCGGTGAACCGCTGGGCGTCGCAGTTCGACGGGCTGCTGCCCCGTCTCATCCTCGCGGTCGTCGCCGCGAACTTCACGGTGCCGATCGCGGGCGGACTCCTCGCGGTCGCGGGAGCCCTGTTCCCGGTGATCGCGGGATGGGATGGCGGGGCCTGGCAGCACTGGGTGAACCTCGCCGGTGCCGGCGAGATCAAGTACTCGTTCGACAACGGCGCGCTCGCCTTCATCCTGTCCCTCGCCGAGTTCTTTCTGGTCCTCGCCCTGGTCCTGGCCATCGGCGTGCGGGACGCGCTCCTCGCCGTTCTCGTCGTGCTCCTTCCGATCTTCACGCTCCTCTGGCCCCTCCGTCCCCTCTCGACGCTCGCCCGACGGGCGTGGCTCCTCTTCGCGGAGCTCGCCTTCCTCCCGTGCGTCGTCGTGGTACCGCTCGAGCTCGCGGTCGGGAGCCCGAGCCCGGTCCTCCTGGTCGGCTACCTGTCGGTCGCGATTGGATCCCCGTACCTACTCTCCGTCGCGGGCAGCCATCTGACCGCCTTCGGGTTCGCGAGCGGCGGCACCACGCTCCAGGCCGGAGCGAACCGGGGGGTCGCTAGCGCCCCCGGAGCGGCGACGAGTTTCGTCAGCCCGATCTCGAACTCGATGTCCTCCGCCGGGCCCGCCGGACGGGCGGTGGCCGGCAGCGTTCAGGCGGCGGCGCATGCGTCCGGCCCGGTAGCGGTCCCGCTGGCGGCGGCCCAGATGGTGGGCCACGGAGCCCTCCACCTCGTACGCCATGTGCGCGGCGCCAGCGATGCGTCCGGACCGCCGAACCGCTGGCCCCCGATCCGCGGCCGGGGGTCGGGATGAGATGCCGGAGGGCGAGGAGACCGCCCCGGTCGTCCGGATGCCCGAACGAGTCGACCGGCGGGCGCGGCTCGGTCCGTTCCCCTCCGCCCGGGACGCGGCCCGGTTCCTCTGCTACGCGGCGGCGGGTGCGCTCGCCGCACCGTTCGTCAGCCCGTTCCTGTGGCTGCCCGTGGTCGGCGGCGGGTTCGTCGTGTCCGTCTGGCAGCCCGATGGGCAGCCGGCGGACGGTCGGGCGGTGGCGTACCTCCTGTGGCGGATTCGGGCCCGGTCGGGGGGCGCCAGCGTGAGCCCGCGCTCGAAGCCGTCCACGCGTCACCGCGTCGTGCCGCTCGCCTCGGGCGCCCACGCGGCCGTCGTACGCGCGGGCGGGTGCCCGATGGCCTACCTGCCGCCCGCGGCCCTCCAGCGACGGTTCGCGGCCTATCGGGATCTCCTGCGCGCGATCCCGGGTCATCTCGGCCTCCTGGCCACGGCCGTTCCGATCCGAGATCATCGGATGAGACCCGGCGGCCCCGCACCCGAGGGCGATGAGGGGGTCGCCCGCGCCGGGTACTCCGAGCTCGTCGGGATGCTCTGTGCGCGTCGACGCATCCGTCGCGTCTATCTCGCACTCCGGAACGACGATACGAGCGCCGACTCGATCCAACGCCTCGACGCCGCGGCCCAGGCATTGGCCGATCGCCTCGGCGAACTGGGGCTCTCCGCGCTACGCCTCGAAGGTCGCGCGCTCGCCGAGGCCGCGGACCGCTTCGACTGGACACGGTCCGAGGCGCTGGGATGACGCGGGACGGCATCGAACTCGTGCGCCCGACCGCTCTCGACGCGCTCGGTCTCGCGGTCGGCACGGCGCTCGTCGCGGGAGCCCTGTCGGTGGTCGCCACCTTCCTGGCCGCCCTGGTGGGGACCCTCGCGGCCCTGGCCGTGCTGAGCTGGACGATCCTGCGCGGGCGATCCGGGGTGGGACGCCGGGCCTACGTCGGCGGTGGCCGCGCCGTGCCGCTCGGGGTCCTCGCCGCCGGCACCGTCATCTTCCTCTCGCCACCGCTCGACCTGTTTCCGTACCGTGGGCTCCTGCTGGCCCTATCGCTGGTGCCGTTGTGGGCCCGGGAGCGCGGTCGGCCGCGGCTCGCTCCGAGGCGAGAGGCCGAGGCATGACCCGGTCGACCGATCGGCGCGAGGGATCTTCCTGGGAGCGACTCGGGCGCCGCTACCGCGCCCCGCTCCTTGTGCGACAGTTTCCGCCGGAGCTGTCGTTCGGGGCGCTCGGCCGGATCTTGCCGACGACCGACCCGATCGAGTTCACCTGCGAGGCGCATCGGATCGCGCCGGCGCGGGCCCTGGAGGTGCTACGACGCGCTTCGAGCGTCGCGGCCGCGGAGCTCAGCGCGGGCGGCGACGGAGTCTCGCCGGCCGAGCTCGACGCGGAGCGGGTTTCGGCGGAGGAACTCAGCCGGGAGGTGGCGCGGCGGATCCAGGAGCTCTGGAAGGTCGGCCTGCGATTCGTCGCGGAGGGGCCGTCGCGACCCCGGGTCGAGGCCGTGCGAGTGCGGCTCGAGGAGCGACTCGCGCAGCTCGGGTTCCGGACCCGTGTGCCTCGATTCGAGACCGCGGAGGCGCTCCGGCCGATCGACCTGTCCGGATCCAGCCCGCGTCCGAGCGGCTACTGGCAGACTCTCCCGACCGACGGGCTCGCGGCGCTCTTCCCGTTCGGCGACGAGACGGTGCTCGAACCCGGCGGAGTCCTGGTCGGCCTCGCCCTCGCGGACGCGAGCCCGGTCTTCCTCGATCGATGGTCGCACGCGAGCCACTCGTGGGGTGTTTTCGGCACGACGGGGTCCGGGAAGACGTTCGCGACCGCCCTGACGCTGCTCCGGACCCGATGGATGCGGCCCGACGTCGAGCTGACCGTCCTCGATCCGCTCGGCGAGTACGGCGATTTCATGCGGGCGATCGGGGGTTCGGTCATCTCGCTCGCGGACGCCTCGGCCGGCCACCTGAACCCGCTCGACCCGATCACGACCGGGGGCGACCGGCGGGAAAAGGCGGCGCGGGTGGGCGCCATGCTGCGCGCGCTCTATCCCAGCCTGCGCGACGAAGAGGTCGCGGCGCTGGACACCGCGGTGACGCGCCTCTACGACTCGGGGCCCGAGATCCCCACGTTCGCGGACCTCGCGCGAGCGTTCGTCGCCGGACGGGCCGGGGATGATCGGTTCGCCACGCTGCTCGACGTCTTTCTCGGAGGCTCGCTCTCGCACCTCAACGGGCCGACCACCCTGCGGGCCGGACCGGGACCGGTGTCCGTCGACTTCCGGGGGGTGGCCGAGGAGCAAATGCCGTTCCACCTTACGTACGTCCTCGATTGGGCGTACGGACGTCTGAGGGATCGGCCCGGGCCGAAGCTGCTCGTGGTCGACGAGGCCCATCTGCTGGCCCGTCATTCCGCGACGGAGGAGTTCCTCGAGCGGATCGTCCGGCATCTCCGCCACTTTCAGTCGGGGATGATGGTCTTGACCCAGAATCCCGACGATTTCCTCGAACGACCCAGCGGGCGGGCGTTGCTGCGAAATCTCTACGCCGTCGTGTTCTTGCGGCTTCCCGAGGTTTCCCGAGCCAGCGCGGAGTTCTTCGGCCTCACGCCCTCGGAGGCGGAGTGGCTCCCGAAGGCCCGGCTCCCCCGCGAGGTCGGGTACGCCGAGTCGCTCTGGCGGATCGGAGAGCTTCACTTGCCCCTTGCGATCGTGGCGTCGACCCCGGAGTTCCTCTACCTCCGCAAGCGCCTCGGCGCCGGCGGTTCTTCCGCCGAGCCCGCCGGCGACGCCGACCCCGCCTAGAGGCGTCGGAGGGACGACGGGCGTTCGTCTCGAAAGCGAGCTTTATACGGGCCCGGTCGCCCGGGTTACTGCGTGGCCGATGAGGCGACGGCCGACGGCCCCGTGCGTCGCCGGTCGAGCTGGAACCTGAAGTCCATCGTCGAGGACGTAGCGGGTCGCCCGATCAGCGAACTCCAGGACCCGGATCGCCCGGTTCACCCGTACCTGCGGGGCAAGATCCCGGAGATGCCGCCCCTCACCGAGCCCGAGGAGGCCCCGTACGACCCCGTGGCCCACCTCTATCCTCCCCTCGTCGGCTCGGACGGACGGGCCTATCACGGGCGCGAGTTCGAGCACCACGGAGAGACGCTCGAGCGGCACCGACCGCTGACCGATTCGCTCGGTCGACCCGTCCACCCGCCGGGCCCGTCCCGCCGCCCCGAGCGGCTCTACCTCCACTACCTGCTCCTCCACATGGATCGGCTCAGTGTGTCCGCGCTCCGCTACCTCCAGCGCGCGGTCGAGGAGGAGCTCGAGCATCGCGACCGGTCGCGGCGCGACGCGTCGGCGCCCGCAGACCCCGGGCCGTCGCCGACTCCCTGAGCTCCCGGAACGTCGCCGGATCCCACTCGACCCCGATCGCGTTCCGGCCGAGGGCCAGCGCGGACCAGAGCGTCGTCCCGGTGCCCGCGAACGGATCGAGCACGGTGTCGCCGACGAGGGAGAACATCCGGATCAGCCGACGGGGTATCTCCTCGGGGAAAGCGCCCGATCGTCCCCGGGGGGAGCGCTGGCGCGCCCCGCGGACGTCGTTCCAGACCTGGCTGAACCAACGGTCGCGCTCGGCCCGGGAGAAACGGCTCTCGGCCCGCGCCGGATCGTTGCGCGGCAGCCGGCGGAGACTTCCCTTCCGGAAGAGCAGGATGAACTCGCAGTCGAGCGTGATGTAGGCGTTCGGCGGGATGAAGCCGGAGCCGAGGAAGGCGTTCGGGCGATTGAATGGCTTCTTCCAGAGGATGTACGGCAGCGGCGTCAGCCCGAGCGCACGGGCCGCGAGGGTCACCTCGGCGTGGTTCGGCCACAGTCGGAACCCTTCGCGGTCGCTGCGGAGCGCGTCCCCGATGTTGATCGCGAGGATGCCGCCCGGAACGAGCACGCGTCGACACTCGCTCCACGCCCCCGTGAGGACGCGGTGCATCCCCGGGTAGTCGTGCGCGCCCTGCGCGCGGAAGGTCTCGTCCCATTGGGGGATCATCGGGTACGGCGGAGACGTGACGACGAGGTGCACTGAATCGGGGCCGATGACGTCGAGGTGCCGCGCGTCGCCGCGGACGAGCCGGAGCGTCGGCGGGCCCGCGCTCGGCACGGGCCTCTCGAGACCTTCCCGATTCTATTAAGTAGGGTACGAGTGTCCGCGCCCCGCCATGTCTCGCATCCACTCCGGTCGGAAGGGCCGCGCCGGGTCGCACCGGCCGTACCCCCTGACGAAGCCGGAGTGGGTGACGATCACGAACGAGGAACTGGTCGCCCAGGCGGTCCAGCTCTCGAAGTCGGGACGCTCCGCGGCCCAGGTCGGCCAGCAGTTGCGGGACTCGATGGGGGTCCCGAGCGCCCGGGCCGTGACCGGGAAGCGCCTCGAGGCCGTCCTCGCGGACGCGGGCGTCCACCCGGAGATCCCGGACGACCTGCAGGCGCTCCTGAAGCGCGTGGTCCATCTCCAGCACCACCTCGAGACCCACCCGAAGGACCTCGCGAACCGCCGGGGGCTGTCGCTCATGGAGTCGCGCATCCGTCGGCTCGCGCGCTACTACCGCCAGCGCCGGCGCATCCCCGAGAACTGGCGGTATTCCGCCCGGGGCGCGGCGCTTCAGGTGGAGTGATGCCCTCGGGTCCGGACGGCTTCGTCTCGGATCCCCGCTACACGCGCGAGTTCGATCGGGCCCGTTCCCTGCTCCTCGGCCACCCCGGCCGCTGGCGGGTGATCTATCACTACGACGCCGACGGGATCGCGAGCGCCTCCTCCGCGCTCCGCGCCCTCGCCCGACTCGGCTACCCGGCGCAGGCGACGGCGCTCCAGGGCGTCGAGCGAGAGCGCATGGCGGGGCTGCTCGCTCGCACCCCGTCGCCGGTCCTGGTCGTCGACACGGGGGCGAGCTGGCTCGACCTCTTCGCCCACCACCCGAGGCCGGTCCTCGTCCTCGACCACCACAAGTACCCCGGCGGACCCGAGGCGTCGGCCCTGCCCGAGCATGTCGCGATGGTCAATCCGCTCGACTGGGGCGTCGACGGGATGTCCGAGCTCTGCGCGTCGACGCTCACCTGGCTCTTCACGATCTTTCTCGATCCGGTCAACTGGGACAACGCGCCCTGGGGGCTCTCGGGGGCGATCGGCGACCGCCAACATGTCGGCGGATTCGTCGGCCTGAACGCGCGCCTTGTCGAGGAGGCGACCCGACGCTCGGTCCTCGTCCAGCGTCCGGGGCTCGCCCTCTTCGGACCCACGCTGGGCGCGGCGGTCGCCGGCAGCATCGACCCGTTCTTTCGCGGTCTCTCGGGCCGCGCGGAGGCCTCGGCCGCGTTCGTCCGGGAGCTCGGGCTCGATCCCGGGGCGGACCCCGGCCGGCTCCCGGCCGAATCGGCGGGCCGGCTCGCGGCGGCGCTCAAGGCTCGGCTCTCGGCCGCGGGCGTGCTCCCCGAGTTCACGAGCGTCCTTGACCAGCCTCGTTGGTTCGCGCCGGCGCTCGGGCTCGACACCGAGGAGATCTCCAATCTCCAGAACGCGGCCGGGCGGGCGGGGACGCCCGGCGTGGGGATCGCGTTCGCGCTCGGCGACCCCCGGGCGGCCGACCGGGTCCGCGCGGCGGAGTCCGAGTGGCGCGCGGGCATCCTCGGCGGGCTGCGGCGCATCGAGGACAACGGAGTTAACTCGATGCGGTACCTGTCCTGGTTCGAGAGCCCGGAGATGACGCTCGCGGGGACCCAGGCCGGCCTCGCGATGAGCTATCTCCTGCCGCCGGAACGGCCCGTCTTCGTCTTCTCGGATCCGGGCGGCCACGAGTCGATCAAGGTGAGCTCGCGCGGCACGCTCCGGCAGGTGGAGCGGGGCCTCGATCTCGCCGTCGCCTGTCGGGAAGCGGCCGCTTCCGTCGGGGGCGAGGGCGGCGGCCACCGGGTCGCCAGCGGCGCGACGATCCCGAGCGGCACGCGGGACGCGTTCCTCGAGGCGGCCGACCGGCGCCTCGCCGCCCAGCTCGGGACGCCCGGCGGGAGCGCTCCGTGAGCGCGACCCCTCCGGCGACCCCCGCCCCGCCCACCGACCGGATCCACGACCGGCCGTTGGAGCAGGAGATGCACCGATCGTACATCGATTACGCGATGAGCGTGATCGTCGGGCGCGCGCTGCCCGACGTGCGGGACGGCCTCAAACCGGTCCAGCGCCGCATCCTCTGGTCGATGTGGGAGTCCGGGGCGACCCACGACCGGGCGTACCGCAAGAGCGCCCGCACGGTGGGCGAGGTCCTCGGCAAGTACCACCCGCACGGCGACATGGCGGTCTACGACGCGCTCGTGCGGATGGCGCAGTCGTTCAGTCTGCGCTACCCGCTGATCGACGGACAGGGGAATTTCGGATCGATCGACGGCGACGTGCCGGCGGCGATGCGGTACACGGAGGCCCGGCTCAGCGCGCTCGCCGAGGAGCTCCTCCTCGACATCGAGAAGGACACCGTCGACTGGTCCGACAACTTCGACGGGACGCTGAAGCAGCCGAACGTCCTCCCCGCGAAGCTCCCGAACCTGCTCGTCAACGGCTCGGCGGGGATCGCGGTCGGCATGGCGACGAACATGCCGCCCCACAACCTCGGCGAGATCGTCGACGCGCTCCTCCTGCTCATCCGCCAGCCCGACGCCTCGCTCGATGAGATCATGAAGATCGTGCCGGGGCCCGACTTCCCGACCGCGGGCCTGCTCTCCACCGAGGGGATCCGCGAGGCGTACGAGACCGGGCGGGGCATGATCCGGCTGCGCGGCGTCGCGAAGCCGCGCGAGCGCGCGGGGCGCGACGAGATCGTCATCACCGAGATCCCGTACGAGGTCAACAAGACCGCGCTCCTCGAGCTGATCGCCGACCTCGTCAAGACGAAGCGGATCGAGGGCGTCACGGACCTCCGGGACGAATCCGACCGCGACGGGACGTCGATCGTGCTCGAGCTGCGCCGCGACGCGCCGAGCGAGATCGTGCTCAACCGCCTCTACGAGCACACCCCGCTCGAGGCGAGCTTCGGCGTGATCAACCTCGCCCTCGTGGACGGGGAGCCCCGGGTCCTCGCGCTCAAGTCGCTGCTCGAGCTCCACCTCAACCACCGGCGGGTGACGATCACCCGGCGGACGCGCTTCGATCTCCGAAAGGCGGAGGAGCGCCTCCACCTCCTGGAGGGGTTCCTCACCGCGATCGATCACATCGACGAGGTGATCCGGATCATCCGTCGCTCGAAGGACGTCCCGGTCGCGGAGACGAGCCTCATGGGGAAGTTCCTCCTCACGAGCGAGCAGGCGAAGGCGATCCTCGACATGCGGCTCGCCCGCCTCACCGCGCTCGAGCGCGAGGCGATCGAGGCGGAGCGCGCGGA
>JASHUS010000135.1 GCA_030039865.1 Thermoplasmata archaeon | reverse complement strand
AGCTCAAGGGTCACCGACCTCAAGTCCGGCTCCTCGAGGAGGAGCGGTGAGGTAGACCGAAAAAAAACCAAGCCTCGCATCACGATGACCTGGACCCCCGGGGGGTTTCACCCGGCCCCCGGGGGTCGACTTTTTTTCGGGCAGCCACGAAGAGGCGTGGACCTAGCCCTTAAATCTAGCTCTCGCGGCGGGGAAGTCCAGCGCAAACGAGAGATACCCGGCCCCAGTGGACTCGAGCGAATCTCATGGCGGAGGCGAAGTGCGCCACCTGCGGCGGTCCGCTCGAGCCCGGTTACATCGCGACCAGCAACGGCTCGGGCCTGTACTGGTCGCACGAGGCGATCGCGGCCCGGCTGCGCCCGAAGGGCCTCGAGGTATTGGTCGGCACCGGGTTCGGGGGGAACTACTCCGCAAATCTGCCCGGAAGCCGCTGCCGAGCCTGCAACACCATCCTCGTGAGCCTCGCGACGAAGCGCTAGAGCCGGGGTTGGTCCCGCGCGGACTCAGCTCGCGCCCGCGACGGTCAAGTTCTTGACGAGCAGCGTCGGGGAGGACATGTTCTCGACGAGAGCAGGTGTCGATCCCACGGACGCGATATCGCGCAGCAGGGACGGATGCTCGGCGGGCGCGAGCGCCACGCCCCCGACCGTCCCGCCGCGGACGGGTTCGGCGAGCTTGCCCCCGCGAATGCGGTAGCCGATCCGGATCTCGCCGCCGAAAGCGCCCGACAGAGGGTCCGGAATCGCCCAGCCGAGCTGCTGGACCCAGATCCCGTCGCCAGCGGACTCGGCGATCTCGGCGTCCGAACCGCCATCGCCGGGAGGGATCACGATCGTGGTCGGGACGGCACTGGGTGAGTGGAGGAACCTCCGCCAGTCGGCGTACAGCGAGCTCCGGCCGCGCAGGGCGTTGCCGGACGAGCCGGTCCCGAAGGCGCCGGCGTGGCGGGCGTCGTACAGCAACTCTCCGACCCGTCCGTGATCGAGGAGCGTGCGACGGCGTTGCGGGGTCCCCTCGTCGTCCGACGGCGAGGATCCGAGCCCCCAGGGAAATCGCCCGTCGTCGACGACGGTCACCGAGTCGCCGGCCCATGCGGAACCGATCGCGGGCGCGAGCTCTCGCAGGCGAGCGCGCCCGGTCCATCGTCCCGCGAAGACCGGGGGCAGGATCGTCGTGACGATCGAGGCGGGCAGGACGACCGGCAGCTCGCCGGTCGGCGGCGCCGTGGCGACGCGGACATCGCGGGCGATGCGGCACCAATCCCGCACTTGGCCGGCCGCCCGCTCGGGCTCGAGCCGACGGAAGGAGTCGTTGACCCAGTACTCGCCGGGAGGTCGGCCCTCGGGTCCGCCGGACGCCTTGACCGCGAGCTCCATCCAGATGGTCGTGTGCGGATAGGCCAGGCGGAGTCCGGCCGAGTTCGCGAGGGTAGCCTCCGTCAGGGTCGCCCGCACGGAGCCGAAGCTCGGGTCCACGTCGGTAAGCCCGTCGAACGGGCGGAGAAGGGCGTCGACGTACTCTTGCAGTCGCTCCATCGGGCGGTCCCACAGCGACGTGTCGCAGATCGCCACCCCGTTCGAAGCCCCCGCCGGTCCGGCGGGCAGGTCGACCTTCTTCGCGGGGAACGACGACTCGGCCGCCACCTTCTCGGCATCGGCGACGGTCGCGGCGATCCCTTCGCTCGAGAGGTCGGTCGAGGCCTGGAAGCCTTCCCCCGTCCCTTCGCCGGCCGGGCGGAAGATGCGGATCCCGTACCCCTCCAGGAAGATCGGACCCCGCACGAGCTCGATCGATCGACCGTTGAGGTGGATCTCGTACCGGCGGGAACGCTCGGCGAACACCTCCCAGGGAGCGGCGAGGTGGAGCCGATCGGCCACTTCGAACGCGGTCGCCGCGTCCATCCGGGGCGCGCTCATGCGGGCCCCACGATCGCGGTCGAGAGGAGGTACGTTCCGCCGCTGGCGACGGGCAGCAGGTCTGTGTGGCCCTTGCCACAGTATCCCGGACCCATCTCGAAATCCGATTGACGGCTGAGCCCGCGCGCGTCCTTGAGCACGTCGAGGACCCGCCCCGACAACGCCATCGATTTGACGCGCGACGTCAGTTGACCGTGTTCGATCAGCCGACCCTTCTTCACCTTGATCTGCATCTGACCGCCGAGCGGGTCCTCGATCCCGCTCGTGGTGTGCTCGAGGAGCACGCCGTCCTTCGCCTCCCGCACGAGATCATCGAGGGACCAGTCGCCCGCCTCCACGTAGGTGTTCGTCATGCGGACGAAGAGGCGGCTGAGGAAGTCGGAGCGGCGGGCGTTGCCCGTCGGCCGGGCGTGCAGCGCCGCGGCCGTCTCGCGGTCGTGCAGCGCCCCCACGAAGCGGCCGTGGTCGACGAGCGCGGTCCGCTGCGCCGGGTTGCCCTCGTCGTCGAACCGGATCGTTCCCCAGCCGTCGGGGTATGAGCCCGCATCGACGATCGTGAGGAACTCGGGTCCCAGCATCGAGCCGAGGAGCGGTCGCAGGTACGAGCGATCGCGGACGAACTGGTCCGCTTCGGTACCGTGCCCGAACGACTCGTGGGCGAACGTTCCCGTCGTGCCCGGGTCGAGGACGACCGCCATCCGCCCGGTCGGCGGCTCCTTCGCCTTCAGGAGCTCGACCGACCCCTGGGCGTGGTTGCGGACTTTCTCTTCGTTCAGGAGTCCGAGGCGCTCCGCGCCCCCGACCCCGCCTTCCCCGAGATAATCGTAGTCGACCTGCCCGTTCTCCATCGCCACCGGTACGACGCCGACGAAGACCTTGGGAAGGAGCTGATAGCACCGCGCCCCGGCCGTGTTCATGTAGAAGCGTTCCTCATCGGTCCAGCCGATCCGGATCTGGCACTCGTGGACGCCGGCGACCGAGGTCGCCCAGCCGAAGGCGTCGCGCGCGTGGGCGATCATCGCCTCCATTCCGAGGTCCCGCATCGGGCGCGCCGGTCGCTCGTTCCAGTCTTGCCGGAGCGTCGATGAGGGGCCGGGCGGTGTCGAGCCGCCGTCCGTCTTCGACAGCGCGTCCGCCACCGCGCTCGCGGCCTTGCCGATGCCTTCGGCGTTGAGCGAGGACGTCGCCGCCTCGACCCACCGGCCGGGACCCCAGGCCCGAAGGACCGCTCCGCGCATCCTCGGTTCGCGCGACGGCGTCACCGAGCGCCGGTCGAGCGTCACTTCCTGCCCGGCGTCCGACTGGGCCAGGGCCTCGGCGAACTTCGTCCGGGACTCGAGCGAGCGCAGCGCCCGGGCGAACTCCGCGTCGAGCTCCCGAAGGTCGGACATCGCCCGACCTTACCGGCGCCCCAGTTTAACCTTCCCGTTCGGGCTGTCCGCCGGCCGCGCGGAGGGCCCCGGATTCCCCGGTCCCCGAGGAACGGAAGGGACCGAGCCGATATAGCGGCAGGAGACTCTCGAGCGAGCGTGCCGACGAAGACCGCGCCCCGGGACTTCGGGCTGATCGGCTTCGACCATATCGATGTCCGGGTGAAGGATCGCATCAAGGCGCGGCGGTTCTTCGTCGAGCAGCTGGGGATGGACGTCATCGGGGAAGGTCCGGACCATACGTTCCTGCTCATCGGCGATCAGGTGCTGGGCCTCCGGGACGCGGGGGAGGGCGACGGTCCGAAGGGCGTCGACCACATCGCTCTCCGCGTCAGCGAGTGGACGGGCCTGCGCAGCCGGGTGGGCCGCGCGCGCGTCGTGATCACCGGCGAGAAGGAGCGCGAGAACTCCCGCTCGCTCTACCTGCGAGGGCCCGAAGGTCTCCGGATCGAGCTCGTCTGGAGGCCGGATCCCGACATCCACACGTGCGCTTCCCCGCCGATGCCGGCGCCCCTGCCCGATGAGGCGGACGAAGCGGACCCGTAGCGACGTCCCGCGCTAGTTGCGCGCCCGGACGGTCGGGCGCGCGAGCGCGGGCACCGGGGTGAGCCAGGACTTGTACTTCGGCTCCTCGCCCGCGAGCGCCCGGCGGAACATCGTGAGGATTTTCCGGGTGATCGGGCCCGGCGTACCGGCGCCGATCGAGTACGAGCCGACGACCTTGATCGGGGCGATCTCGGCGTACGTTCCCGTGAAGAACGCCTCGTCGGCCGAGAGGAGCTCATTGACGGAGAGGAGCTTCTGCACGACCGGAAAGCCGAGGTCGGTCGCGATGCGGATTACCGAGTCCCGCGTGATGCCGACCAGGATGTCGGCCTCGAGTCCGGGCGTGTAGACCGTGCCGTTGCGCACCAGGAAGATGTTCTCACCCGTACCCTCCGCGAGGTATCCGTTCTGGTCGAGGAGGATCGCCTCGTCATACCCCTCCTTCATCGCGTCCGCCCCCGCGAGGTAGCTGTTGATGTAGTTGCCCGCAGACTTCGCGAACGACGGGATCGCGTCGGAGTGCGGCTTGCGGAACGGGGAGATCTTGGCTCGGACGCCGGACTCCGATCCCTCCCCGAGGTACTTCTTCGCCGGGATCGCCGCGATCGCAAGCGAGACCTTTCCCTGGAGGTTCTTGACGCCGAGCGCGGGCTCTCCGCGGTAGACGAGCGGGCGGATGTAGGACGGGACGACATCGTTCGCGGCCTGGGTCTGGAGGATGGCCTCCTCGATCTCGCTCTGCGAGTAGGGGATCGGCATGTGGTAGAACTTCGCCGACGTGATGAGACGCTGGACGTGCTCCGGCAGACGGAACACCGCGGCGCCGCCCTCGGCGGTGGGGTACGCCCGGATCCCCTCGAAGAGTCCCACGCCGTAGTGGAGCGTGTGGCTCAGCACATGGACATGCGCGTCGGCGAAGTTGACGAGGTGCCCATCCATCCAGATCTTCTTCCCGTTGGCCGCCATCATGTCCGGTTGCCCGCCGACCGAGCGTAGACCTCCTGTCCGTAGGACACCGGAGCGGAGTAAAAGGGCTCCGACCGCCGTTCCCATCATCCGGTCAGTATAATCGAGTCCAGCCCGGCGTACGCAGATGGTGGTAAAATCGCGCGGGTGGTTTCGTCCAGCATCGGCATCTCCTCGAGCGTCGGGCCCGTCGGCCTCCCGAGCGCGGGCGGACTCGCTCTGACGAGGGTTCCAATCGGGAGGGTCGCCCGGCGGGGCCGCACCGGCCACTCCTGGTTCGATCGGTTCCGGGTCGGTAGCCTGAACCCTGGCGTCGAGCTATGCATGTATGCATATGCATATTCATACTGATGGCCCGGCGCGGCCACCATGGGCCGGATCGTCTCGGGGTCCCGTCCGGTCCACGATGGGGACTGACAATATTACTGATAATCGAATTCTCGCGATAGTGAGTAACGCTAAGTTGCTTCCATAACGTCGATTATAATGAGTCGACGGGCCCGAGTTTTGGGCACCTCTCCGAGGCGACCGGAGTCTTGGGTCCAACGAAGGGTCTTAGAGCGATAACGCCCACGGGGGACCCGAGGGAACGTGGCTCAGCGCAGGACGGCGCGCCTGATCGCCGGTATCGTGATCCTGGCGGGCGCGGCCTTGCTCTTCGGGGCGCTCCTGTCGCCGTGGTACACCCTCGAGCTCAGCGAGAACGGCGCTTCCGCGGGGGCCAACTTCTACCTCGGCTCTCCGAGCACGAACGGCACGGTGCGCCCGTTCTGCTCGGGCCTCCCGAACGGCTCGTCGTGCTCCCCCTGGACCTCGTACTCGGCCGACAATGCCAGTAACGTTGGCGCCCTCGCCAGCACGACCTACTCTCTCGTGATCCTCGCGGGGATCCTCGGGATCGCCGGCGGTCTCCTCGGCGTGTTCGCGAGCCGGTGGCCGAAGTGGGGAGTGGTCGGTATCGGCCTCGCGACCGTGGCGCTGATCGTCGCACTCGCCGCCCCGGGCCTGTACGCAGCGTCGCAGACGTCGGCGTGGTCGAAGGACCTGCCGGGCGAGCCCGGGATGGGCCCCTGGTCATCGTTCTTCGGGTCGAACTCGACCACCATCGGCAACAACACCACCTCGGAGACCTGGGGACCGAGCACGGGGTGGTATCTGCCTCTGGGTGGGTTCGTCCTGCTGCTCGGCGGGGTGGTGCTACTGGCACGAAATCGACGGGATCCCCCGCCCCCCAACGTGATCGCCCCACCGGCGGTCGTATCGACCAGCGTGCCGCCTCCTCCGCCCGGCCCGCCTCCGCCCATGCTGCCCTGATGGGGGACAAACCCCCTCGATTCGCGGCCCGATCGTGGGGCCCGGGAATGGACGTATAATTCCTGTTATACGCCCCCACGTCAGAGAGCGGGGACCGAGCTCGTCGTCACCGGGCCCGACGAATGACGTCTAAACTGGCCTTGGTAACGCATGAATCGTATCACCGGGTCCGAAGAATCACTTGCTGCAAAAAGTGGGAGTTGGGTCGTTCCACCCACCCCCTGAACGCCCGATTTCGGGAAAGTGGGGCACCCGATCGCCCGCTCCGGCGCCGGATCGCACGGCTTCGCCCGCAAACAGCCCATCTTTAGTGGCTATGGAGCTAGTGTAACGGAATTAACGTCCCTTAGGAGCCCTACGCCCCAGTTGGGTGACCTTGAGTCGCCACTTCCCCCAGTCCTTGGCGTTCTCGCGCGTGAACAGCTCGTCACACCCCGCGCTCTCGAGGGTGCCGAGCATCGCCAGCACGAGCGGCGGGGGTCGGCTCCCGCGGGTCAGCTGCTGGGCCGCCCGATCGATCCCACGGGCGTCGATCGGGAGGACCGTCAGATTTCTCCTCAGGCGTTCCAGCGTCTCGAGGCGGCGGCGCGCGTGCGACGGCGCGCGAGCCGCCACGATCGACAGTTCGAGGAGATTGGCCTCGGTGGTCGCGAGTTCCACATCCCGGAGCCGGCGCAGAAGATCCTTGACGGCCCCGTCGCCATCGAGGAGGCCCAACAGGATCGAGGAGTCGAGGGCCTTCACGGCTTCGCCCCGGGGCGGGCTCGCAACGCGCGCAGCGCGGCCTGGTCCGACCGTTCCCCGGACTTCCCCCAGGCGCCGATCAGATCGAGGAGCCCCGCCTGATGCTCGAGCAGCCGGCGGAGGACCGAGGTGAAGCTCTCGGGCCCCCGCTTTTGGCGGGCCAGGGCCTCGTACACGCTCTTCTGAACGGCGATGTTCCGGGACGACATGCATATGAGTCTGCATATGTAGTTCAAGAAGGCTCGCCTCCATCGGCGCCTGGCCGGGTCGACCGGCGCTCGGGTGATCGGCCGGAGGACTGGGCCGGGGGCGGGCCGGGCGTGGGACGGTCGAGGGGACAACCGATTTTAGCCGAGGGAGGTCCGACGGTCGGTGGCGTCGGACTCCTTTCGGCTCGCGGTGATCGGCCTCGATTCCGTCTCCCCGGACCTCCTCTACCGTCGATTTGCGTCCGAGATGCCCCGCTTCCAGCGCTGGCTCGAGCGCTCGGCGCGCGGGATCCTCACGAGCTGCGATCCTCCGATCACGGTGCCGGCGTGGGCGGTCATGTTCTCGGGGTACGACCCGGGGAGCCTCGGACTCTACGGGTTTCGCCACCGGTATCCGGGCTCGTACGATCGAATGTACACCCCCACCTCGCAGACGCCGCGCCAACCGATGATCTGGCAGACGCTCTCGAGGCTCGGCAAGAAAGTGGCCGTCGTGGGGATGCCGCCGGGCTACCCGCCGCCTGCCCTCAATGGCGTGAGCGTGTCGGACTTCTTGACGCCGGATTCGGCGGAGGACTGGGTCCGCCCGATCCGATACCGCGACGAGCTCGATCGTGTGGCCGGGGGCCGGTTCTTCGATATCGATTTCCGGGTCGAGGACCGGGCGCGCGTGGCGGAGGAGCTGTTCGAGATGACCCGTCGACGTTGGCGAGCGGTCCGGTATCTCTGGGCGCAGGATCGATGGGACCTCTTCGCGGTGCACGACATCGGTCCCGACCGTCTCCACCACACGTTCTGGAAGTTCTTCGACGAACACCACCCCCGATTCGAGCCCGGTTCCCCGTTCTCGGACGTGGCCCGTCGGTTCTACCGGTTGCTCGACGAGGAGATCGGGGAGTTCCTCGAGCAAGTGGGACCCGAGGTCCGCGTCATGATCTTATCGGACCATGGGTCCCAGGCGATGGCTGGCTGCTTCTGCGTCAACGAATGGCTGCGGCGGGAGGGCTATCTCACCCTCAAGAGCGAGCCGGCCCGCGTGGGCACTCCGCTCGAGTCGTGCGAGGTGGACTGGGCTCGGACCTCGATATGGGCCGCCGGCGGCTACTACGCTCGTTTCTTCTTCAACCTCCAGGGCCGAGAGACCGAGGGACGGATCGCACCGGCCGAGGTTCCATCGCTCACGGCCGAGTTACGTCAGAAGCTCGATGCGGTCCGGCTCCCGAACGGATTGCCCCTCGGGGTTCGCCTCTTCGCCCCGCGCGACGTCTACGCCGCCGTCACGGGAGATCCCCCCGACCTGATGGCCTATTTCGGGGAGGTCCGATGGCGTTCCGCCGGAACGCTCGGCCACGGGCGTCTCTTCCTCGAGGAGAACGACACCGGCCCCGACGACGCGGTCCACTCGTTCGATGGCGTGGTGGCCTGGAACGAGCCCGGCCGCTCCGATGGCCGGGAGCTTCCGCCGCAACGGATCGTGGACGTCGCGCCCACGGTGCTCCATCGCTTCGGAGTCCCGATCCCGACGGGGATGCAGGGTCGGCCGATTCGCGAGTTGTTATACGGCTGATTCGGGCCCCATTTTCGGCCCACGGGCCGCGATTTTTTCTCGGCGAGCCACCGATAGAGAGCTCCGGATGGCGGAGGTTATTTAACCCACCGCCCGGCATCATTACGCAGAAATTGCGCGTGGGAGGTCAATTTCGTTGCCCGATACTGCACAACTCCGGAGCCGCGCCGCCTTCTTTCCCGCCGACGTCCCCCAGATCCCGCGCCCGCGCCCCAACGGGATCACCATGGTCCTCGATCGGCTGCAGGGCCACAATATCCCCGAGCTCGAGTACCTCGCGCCTTACTTCGACGTCGCCAAGATCGGCTGGGGTCTTCCCCTCCTGCTGACGCGCGAGAAGGTCCGGCAACGGATCGCGACCTACCACGAGGTCGGCATCGAGGTCTCGACCGGCGGTACGTTGCTCGAGTACGCGGTCGTCCACGACCGCGTCGCCCAGATGCTCGACGAGGCGCGCGAATTGCGGTTCGACTGCATCGAGATCTCGAGCGGGATCATCGAACTGTCGACGCACCAGATCGAACGGCTCGCCGAGCAGGTGCGCAAGCGCTCGCTCGACTACTTCATCGAGGTCGGCAAGAAGGACCCGCAGCACCAGCTCTCGCTCAAGGAGACGAACAGCCAGATCGGCCACGCGCGGACGCTCAAGCCCCGTCGCGTGATCATCGAGAGCCGTGAATCCGGTAAGGGGGTCGGCATCTACGACTCCGACGGGGCCATCAAGTGGGACTGGGTCCGCTCGATCCTCGCCGAGCATCCCGCGGAAGAGCTGCTCATCGAGGCCCCGCTCGAGTTCCAGCAGGTCCAGCTCCTCCGGGAGCTGGGGGCCGAAGCGAACCTCGGGAACGTCGCGATGACGTCGGTCGCTCCGCTGGCGAGCGAGCGGCTCGGGCTTCGTGGCGACACGTTCGGCACGATCCGTCACTCGCGCACGGTCCGGGGACCGCCGGCGGCGAAGTTCCTCTACTTCCTGCTCGAGACGTACCGCGGGCTCGATCAGACGCAGCTCGCGCACATGTCCCGGCTTCCGCGGCGGACGGTGCAGAGCGCGCTGGAGTCGCTCCGGCGGCAGGGGCTGGTCCAGGAAGCGATCTCGCTCCACGACTCGCGCCGGCGCGAGTACCGCCTCGCGTGAGCCCGCCCACGGGCAAGGCGTAAGCACGGACTCGGGCTCACCCGCTCGGTCGTATGGCGGGATCGACGTCGCGCCCTCTCAGCGGTCGCGTCTCGGTCGTGACGGGTGCGACCTCGGGCATCGGGCTCGAAGTGGCCCGGGGACTCGCGGCGCGAGGCTCGACGACGGTCCTCATCGGACGTGGCGAGGACCGGACGAAGGGGGTCGCGCAGGAACTCGCACGCTCGACCCAGAATCCGGACGTCTTCTCGATCGGGGTGAGCGACCTCGCGTTGATCTCGGAGACCGAGCGCGTCGCCGAAGCCCTCGTGAAGGGATACCCCAAGGTGCACATCCTCGTCAACAACGCGGGCGGGATCTTCCGCCGGCGAGACGTGACCGCCGAGGGCCACGAACGCACGTTCGCCCTCAACGTGCTTTCGCCGTTCCTTTTGACCTCCCGGCTCGTCCCGACCCTGGTCGAGAGCGCCCCGGCCCGCGTCGTCTTCCTCTCCTCCGCCGCCCACTCGCGGCAGAAGGTCGATTTTGACCATCTCGACCTACCGGGGGAGCTCTACGGCTCCGGCTGGACGGCGTACTCCGTGTCGAAGCTCGAGGATCTTCTCCTGGGCCGGGAGTTCGCCCGCCGTCTGACGGGTTCGGGCGTGACCGTGAACGCGGTCCACCCCGGGTTCGTTCACTCCGGCTTCGGGCTCAACAACGGTGGTGGCATGGCGTTCGGCATCCGGTTCTTCGGGGCGCTCTTCGGCCGTAGCGTGGTGCGCGGGGCGGACACCCCGCTCTTCGTCGCGACCGACCCATCGGTCGCGGCGATCACGGGTCAGTACTTCGATCGACGGCAGGTCCGGTCCGGCTCGGCGGAATCGCGGGATCCGACCGCGGCCACTCGGCTCTACGACGCGTGCCGACAGATCACCGGCGCGCCCGAGATCCCCGAACCGCCGTCGCCGACCAACGTCGACGCCTAGGGCCGGCCCGTTCCGCGCTCGCTCCCCCCGGGCCTCCGCGCGGGTTTCCACCGGAACACGAAACGTTTGTACCCCCACGACTCGAGAGACGGTCGGCGGACGGCGGAATGGTCGCGGGCTCGTCGCTGCGTTCGGGCGCGTGGTTCCGCACCGCGGTCTTCTACGAGATCCCCGTGCGTTCGTTCTACGACTCTAACGGCGACGGGATCGGAGACCTTCCCGGCGTGACCGAGAAGCTTGGCTACCTCTCCGAGCTCGGCGTCGGGGCCGTCTGGCTGCTCCCGTTCTACCGGTCCGCGTGGCGGGACGAGGGGTACGACATCACGGACCACTACGCGATCGATCCGTCGCTCGGGACGATCGACGACCTCGACCGTCTCGTGCAGGAGGCCCACGCCCGGGGGATCCGGGTGCTCGGCGATCTCGTCACGAACCACATCTCGATCGACCACCCCTGGTTCCAGGAGGCGCGCCGCGACCGCTCGTCGCCGCGCCGCTCGTGGTTCCTCTGGTCCGATACCGGCAAGGAGTTCTCGCGGACGCGCGTGATCTTCCGCGACGTCGAACCGACGAACTGGACTTGGGACGACCTCGCCGGGCAGTACTACTTCCACCGGTTCTACGCGACGCAGCCCGACCTCAACTACGACGAACCCGCCGTCCGACAGGAGATGTTCCGGGTGGCCCGGTTCTGGCTGGGCCACGGTCTCGACGGATTCCGCTGCGACGCCGTCCCGTACCTGTTCAAGCGGGAGGGGACGCGCTGCCAGAGCCTCCCCGAGGTTCACGTCTTCTTCAAGGAGCTCCGGGCCGTCCTCGACGCCGAGTTCCCGGGCGCGGTCCTCGTTGCCGAGGCGAACCAGTCGATCCCCGAGACGGTCCAATACTTCGGGGACAGCCGGGAGTTCCCCATGGTGATGCACTTCCCTCTCATGCCGAACCTCTACCTCGC
Source organism: Thermoplasmata archaeon (assembly GCA_030039865.1). GTDB lineage: Archaea > Thermoplasmatota > Thermoplasmata > Lutacidiplasmatales > UBA184 > Lutacidiplasma. The sequence goes on along the minus strand of JASHUS010000135.1, from coordinate 6,610 downwards.
GCTCGCCGAGGAGGATCCCCGGCGCCTGCGCCACGTGCTCCAGGCCACGCTCCCCGCGCCCCCCGGGTGCGGGTGGGCCTACTTCCTGCGGAACCACGACGAGGTCACGCTCGAGCAGGTCAGCGACGACGAGCGGGAGATGTTCCTCTGGGTCTACGGCAAGTACCCGAGGACGGTCCTCAACGGCGGCGTGCGTCGCCGTCTCGCGCCGATGCTGGACGGCGACGACACGACGATCGTGCTGATGACCGCGCTCCTACTGAGCCTCCCCGGGGCGGCGTTCCTCTACTACGGCGACGAGATCGGCATGGGCGATCGCCTGGACCTGCCGGACCGCGACGGCGTCCGCACGCCGATGCAGTGGACCTCCGCGGCGAACGCGGGATTCTCGACCCTGCCGCCCGAACGGTTGATCCGCCCGCCGGTCGACGACCCGGTGTACGGTCCTGCGGCCCGGAACGTGGCCGACGAACGCGGACGGCCCGACTCCCTCCTCGAGCGAATCCGACAGCTCATCGCGCTCTGGTCCGCACACGTGGACGAGTTCCGCTCGGAAGCGTTCCTGGCCGCGGAGCCGCAGGTGCCCTCGGTCTTCGCCTTCTGGCGGGACCAGCCCGCGACCCGCATCCTCTGCCTCTACAACATCTCCCGGGCGAGCGTTTCGGGCACCGTTCGCCTCGACCCTGAGCTCAAGTCGACCCCCACGGTGCTCGCGGGCGAAGCGACGCTCGCCCGCTCCGACTCCCAACTGTCGTTCGACCTCGCGGGCCGGCGCTTCGCCTGGATCCGGTTCGCCCGGCCGTTCGCGCCGTCCATGGGTCTCCCGGCGTCATCGGTCGACCGGCTCTGACCGATAGGCGAAGATTTTGTCACCGCCTTGCACGGGCTTCGTGGGACCCTTCGTATATCTCCCAGCGCCCGGCTAATTCGGCGCAATGTCTATAGCGCAGCTGACCCCGCGAGCCCGGGCCTCTCGGGTGACGAACGCGAAACGGACGCCGATCGACAGGTGGGCGGAATGAGCGCCCAGGGTTCCCCTGACGCTCCGACACCGGAGCCGACATCGCCGGGGGCCCCCACGACGACGGAGGGAGTTCCGTCGCACCTGCCCGAGGTGAAGCGCCAGAGAAGCCGCGGCCCGTTGGTCGCGGCGATCGTGGTCGTGATCATCGTCCTCGTCATCGCCGGGGTCGGATACCAACAGCACTGGTTCTCGCCGGCGTCGAACAAGGGGTCGACCTGCGCGAGCGGATTGACGCTCCAGGGGGACGGGGCCCAGTTCGTCGCCCCCCTCATGGACGCTTGGATCTACACGTTCGGCGGCTCCACCGGTGCGTCGATCGATTTCCCGGCGAGTGGTTCGGGGACGGCGGTCACGCACTTCTCGGAAAGCCCGCCGCTCATCGACTTCGCAGTGGCGGACGAGCCGCTCAACGCAACGGAGCGCGCCTCCATGCCCGCGACGCCGCTCACGCTGCCGATTGTGGGCGGGGCGCTGACAATCATCTACAACGTGCCCGGCGTCACCGGCCACCTCAACCTGACCGGCGCGGTCCTGGCCGGCATCTACGACGGGACGATCAAGAACTGGAACAGCTCCAGCATCGCCGCGCTGAACCCCGGCGTGGCGTTGCCCAGTCTCACGATCACGACCGTTCACCGGTCCGACCCGGCGGGCACGACGTACGTCCTGACCGACTTCCTCTCGGCGAGTTCGGGGTACTGGTCCCAGAACATCGGCAAGGGCCTCACGGTCTCTTGGCCGACGAACGCGACGCAGACCGCGCAGGACGGCAACTCGAAGGTGCTGAGCACGGTCGCAACGCTCTCGGGAGCGATCGGGTACACCGACCTCACCGACACGCTGACGTACAAGACCCCGCTCCAGTACGCCGCGGTCGAGAACCCGTCCGGCCACTTCATCGTGCCGACGGTTAACAGCACGGCGTCGGCGATCAACGACCTGGTCGCCGCGAACCCGAACCTCCCGGACTCGGCGGGCAACTGGTACAACGTCAGCATGATCAATGCCCCCGGCGCGACCGACTATCCGCTCGCGACGTTCGTCTACCTGTACATCTACCAGAACCTGAACGAGCTGACGCCGCTCCCGAGCGGGGCGGCCGCGACCGCTGCGAAGGCGGGTCTGATGGTGTACTGGATCGAGTGGATCCTCTCGACGGGTCAGACCATGACGAACGAGACCAAACCGACCCAGCTCTACTACGCCGCGCTGCCGGCCTCGATCATCGCGATCGACGAGGCGGGACTGAAGACGGTCACGTTCAATGGTGCCGCCGTCTCCGCCTGCACGTAGCGCGGCGGGGGCGCCGGCGCCCGGCGGGGAGGAAGGGGCAGCTCCGTCGGTCCGCCCCTCCCGCTGGGCCGTTCTGACGTGGCTGGGCCGGGTCTTCCACGGCCTCACGCTCGCCGTCACGATCGGCGTCGTGGGCTTGGTCGCGGCGTTCGCCTACTTCCTCTTCGCGGGCGCGTGGCAGTCGATCGCCTACTTCGGACTCGGCTTCCTGACGAGCGACACCTGGGACGGCGTCCACAATATCTACGGGGCCGGGCCCGCGATCGCCGGGACCTTGATCACGAGTGCGCTGGCACTCGTGATCGCCGTGCCGATCGCGCTTGGGGTGGCGATCTTCCTCTCCGAGCTCGCGCCGGCGTTCCTTCGCCGGCCCCTCATTTACGTGGTGGATCTCTCCGCGGCGGTCCCGAGCGTCGTCTACGGGTTCTGGGCGTACATCGTCCTCGTGCCGCTGATGCGGATGTCGATCGAGCCCGCCCTGAGTTCGTTCGCCGGGGGCCACTCCCCGATCGGCCAACCGGGAACGGGCTACGACATCTTCACCGCGACGATCGTCCTCGCGGTCATGATCATCCCGACGATCGCGGCGATTTCCCGCGAGGCGTTGCGCGCCGTCCCGCGGATCCAGCGGGAGGCCGCCCTGGGCCTCGGTGCCACCCGATGGGAGTCCACCCGACTCGGCGTGCTCCGGTCCGCCCGGAGCGGGATTGCCGCCGCCGTCATTCTGGGGCTCGGCCGGGCGCTCGGGGAGACCATCGCCGTGACGATGGTGATAGGCAACATCTACATCCTGCCCGGGACGCTCTTCTCGGCCGGGTCGACGCTCGCGAGCTGGATCGTCGACAACTTCACCGAGGCTACGCCGGGAATCCAGCGGAGCGCGGTCATCGAGCTCGCGGTGATCCTGCTCGCGATCACAGTCGCCGTGAACGTGATCGCCCGCCTCCTCCTCCGCCGCATGGCGGAGCGGGAGGCCGGCGGGTCGAGCACCCGACGGCGCCTCCGGACGACCCATGCGCACACCGGCCTCGCGAGCGGGACGGGCACGGGGCCGGTGGACCCCGCGGCCCCGGGCGTAGGGAACCGGGAAGCCGTCGCGAGCCGGTTCGCCGCTCGACTGCGGACGCGGCAGGCCGTCCAGTGGACGTTCGTCGTGGTCGCGTCGCTGTGCGTGGTCGCGGCGATCGCCCCGTTTGCGAGCGTGCTCTACACGGCGGCGCAGTACGGCGGCAGCGAGGTCATCCGACCATCGTTCTACACCGCGGTCGCGCCCCTCGGCTGCAACCCGGCCCCGGGCGTGACGTGCCAGGCCGGGGGAATCGGGCCCTACCTCCAAGGATCGCTGATCATGCTCGGCCTCGCAGCACTCATTTCGGTGCCCGTGGGGCTCCTCGGGGGCATCTACCTCTCCGAGTACGGCCGGAACCGCTTCGGTCGGGCGGTCAGCTTCCTCGCGGACGTGATGACCGGCGTGCCGACGGTCATCCTTGCGGTCTTCGTCTTCGCCCTCTTCCTCTACTTCGACCACTTCGCGGCGCTCAGCGCCATCTCGGGCGGCTTCGCGCTCGGGGTCCTGATGCTGCCGATCACGATCCGGTCCTCGGAGGAAGCGTTCCGCAGCGTCTCGCCGGCCTTACGCGAGTCCGCGCTCGCGCTCGGGTTCCCGAAGCACCGCGTCACGGTGCGGATCGTCCTGGGCAGCTCCCGGAGCGCGGTCGTCACCGGCCTCCTGCTCGCCGCGTCGCGCGCGGCGGGCGACACCGCGACCGTCCTGCTCTGCGCGGGCGGGAGCACGCTCTGGTTCCAGGGCCTCAACACGCCGACCGGGTCGATCCCGGTGTTCATCTACGACAACTTCGGGTCGAACTACGCGAACCTCCAAGCGGCGGCGTGGGGCGCCGCGTTGGTCCTGCTCGCGATCATGCTCGCGATCGGACTGGGGGCGCGTCTAGCCGTCCGTTCTAAGTACGACCCTACCCAAGCCGTATAGCGGATGCCCCAGGTCAAGATGGAAACGAAGGGCCTGAACGCCTGGTACGGGCGTCGCCAGGCCCTTTTCGACGTCTCGCTCGATGTGCCCGACGGCGAGGTGACCGCCATCATCGGCCCGTCGGGGTGCGGCAAGACGACGTTCCTGCGCTGCCTCAACCGGATGCACGAGGAGACGCCCGGCGCCCGCACCGAGGGAACGATCCTGCTCGACGGCGAGAATCTCGGCCGGCAGAACGTGGTCCAGGTCCGGTGCCGCGTCGGCATGGTGTTCCAGAAGCCGACGCCGTTCCCGCACATGTCGATCTACGACAACGTCGCCGCCGGCCTCCGCCTCCTCGGCGTTCGGGGTCGGGGCGAGCTCGACCGGGGGGTCGTGGAGGCGCTCCAGCTCGCCGGCCTCTGGGACGAGGTCGAGGAGAACATCGACGCGGCCGGTACGAGCCTCTCGGGCGGCCAGCAGCAGCGCTTGTGCATCGCCCGGGCCCTCGCGGTCCGTCCCGAGGTCCTCCTCATGGACGAGCCCTGCTCGTCGCTCGATCCGATCGCGACGGACAAGATCGAGAAGCTGGTCCAGGGCCTCAAGCGGCGGGTCACGATCGTGATCGTGACCCACAACCTCGCCCAGGCGACGCGGGTCTCGGATGCGACGGCGTTCTTCTACCTCGGCAAGCTCGTCGAGGTCGGTTCGACGCACCAGATGTTCGAGTCCCCGCGCGAGAAGCTGACCGAGAACTACGTCACGGGACGGTTCGGCTGACGGGGTCAATCCGCCAGCGGCGCGAGTGACGCGGCGCCGACCTCGACCGAGGCTCGGATCGTCTCGATGCTGACCTGGATCTCGACGTTCGGCAACGGGTTCGAGATCGACACGTTCCACGAGAGCGTCGTCCACGCGCCCCGGGTCAGGTTCGCACCGGTGTACGTGGCGTTCACGAGCACCCCGCCGAATCCCACGACGCCCACGTGCAGGGTGGGCGTCGCGGGGTCGTACTTCGCGCTCGTGGGCGCCCAGGCGAGGGTCACGGACACCGTGAAGCTCCCCGGGGGCAGGAACGCGGCCGCCGTCGTAGAGACGAGCCCCGTGCGGTTCGGCTTGCTCGATACGGCCTCGCCGGTGGGAGCGGTGGCGTTCGCCTCGACCCGGCCCGAAGGTCCCGCCGTGAGTCCGCTGCCCGGCGCGTACTCCGCGCGCGGCGGCGGGAGCGCAGGTCCGAACCGGTGCGTCGCGCCCGCGAAGCCCTTCTGATAGAGGAGGAGCGGGCCGAGCTCGGTCGCCCCGACGTACGAGGCGAGGCCGTACATCGCGGGGTCGGTGAGGTTCGCGCGATAGCCGGCCGTCAGCATCGAGAGCGACGCGGGGTCGATCATGACGTAGTCCGGCCCGCCGACGACGGGGAACGGCAGGACCGTCGTATTCAGCTTGCTCGGGGTGACGAGAACGTACGCGTGCGGGTAGTTCGCGAGCAACGGAAAGAACGAGGACGGGGCCGTCACGGTCGCGCTCGTCGGGATCGTGGCGATCATCGACTCGACGTAATCGACGGAAGGGTTCCAGTCGAGCGAGTGGTCGAAGTACTGCGGCTGGAACGGCGCGCCGGGGTTGATCCCGAGGTCGGGGAGCAGCGGGTTGACCGGGGCGAGGAGGAAGTTCCCGGCGATCGCGACGCCGAGGACGGTGGCCCAGACCGCCCGCTCGCGCCGCCCCCCGGGACTCCAGCGTGCCCGCGTCGGCGCCCGAGACCCCGGATCGGTCGGGCCGGGCTCGGGGCCCGCGTCGCTGACGACCCCGGCTCGGCGGGGCGGCATCCAGGCGAGCGCGAAGGCGAGCCCGATGAAGAGGGGCCCGGCGGGGATCATCGAGTACTGGTGACCGAGGGTCGTGAACCGGTTGCTGTTCGTCAGGAACGTCCAGCCGATCCACGGCACCGACAGGATGAGCGCGCGGGGACAGAGGAGCGGGAGGAAGGCGAGAGTGGCGTAGAGGATCAGCCAGTATTCGGCGGTGAGCACGGTCTGGTGCGACGCGAGGATCACGGAGAGCGGCGCGGCCGCCGGCGAGCTGTTGTTCGAGAACGTACCCCCCACGCCCGGCGGGAGCGCGGGGGAGATCACGCCGAGGAGACTCGGTCCCCAGACGTTCATGAACGTCAGAAGAGCGATGTAGGCCGCGAGCGAGACGCCCATCAGCGCGAGCGCGTAGCGGACATCGCGTCGGAGGAACCCCTCCCGTAACGCCGACCACCAACCGGCGAAAGCGCCGCGCGCCCCGGGGGAGGCGGAGGTCGCGGGATCCGTACGTCG
>JASHUS010000134.1 GCA_030039865.1 Thermoplasmata archaeon | reverse complement strand
GTCCGCGACGTAGGCGTTGAACGCGGGCCCGGCCATCGACCCCACGACCTGGATGCTCGTGGCGAGCGCGAAGACGCCGGCGAGCGAGCGCGCGTGGAGCATCTCGGCGAGGCCGAAGAACGAGGCCGCCTCCGCGATGAGCGCGAGGACGATGACGCGGCGTCGCCCGACGCGGTCCGTGACGAGGCCGGCGAAGGGCACCAGGAGGAGCGGCGGGACGCCCGTGAGCGCAACGAGGATGCCGATCTCGACGTAGCCGATCCCGAGGACGTTCCGAAGATAGAGCGCGAGAAAGGGAAGGATGAGCGCAACCCCGGTCGCGCGCACGATGGCGCCGAGGCCGAGCCATCGCACGTTGCGGTCCATCGTCGCTCCGGGGGGCGGCCGAGCCACGGCCGCCGAGTAAAACCTTATGGGTCGTCTCCCGGTCGAGAGCGCGCGCGATGGGCGACCAGGACCTCTCGACCGAGCTCCTCGGCCAAGGGTACCAGCTCGTCGGCAAGCACTCGGCCGTCAAGATGTGCTACTGGACCCGCGAGTCCCTGACGCGCGGGCGCGATTGCTACAAGGGCCGCTTCTACGGGATCGAGAGCCACCGGTGCGTCCAGATGTCGCCGGCGATCGACTCGTGCAACCTCCACTGCCGGTTCTGCTGGCGGAACCAGGGCTGGGAGAACGACGCGGTCATGCCCGAGTACGACGATCCCGAGGCCCTCCTCGATCGCTCGATCGACGCGCAGCGGCGCATCCTCTCGGGGTTCAAGGGCGATCCCGCGGTCGAGCTCGAGCGGTGGGAGGAGGCGCAGCGCCCGAAGCACATCGCGATCTCGCTCACGGGCGAGCCGACCCTCTACCCGAAGATGAACCGATTCCTCGAGCTCTGCCACGAGCGCGGGATCACGACGTTCCTCGTCACCAACGGGACGAACCCGGACGCCCTCCGCGCGCTCGACCCCTTGCCGACGCAGCTCTACGTCTCGGTCACCGCGCCGAATCCCGAGGTCTTCCGCCGGCTCACGCTACCGGCGCAGGACGACGCGTGGGAGCGGCTCCTCGAGTCGCTCGAGATTGTCCGCGACCTCCGGACCCGCCGGGTCGTGCGCCACACGCTCGTCCGGGGATGGAACCTCGGGTGGACCGAGCAGTACGCGGCCCTCGATCTGCGCGCGCGTCCGGACTTCATCGAACCGAAGGGGTACGTCTACATGGGTAAGTCGCGCCAGCGTCTCGCCCGCGACCACGTGCCCGAGCACGACGAGATCGAGGCATTCGCCCGACGCCTCGCGGGGCGCACGGGGTACCTCGTGCTCGACGAATCGCCCGATTCGAAGGTCTTCCTCCTCGGTCGATCGGCCGAGGGCCGATTCCTTCCCGGCGTCGTTCCCTCGCTGACGCCGCTGCCCGTGATCCCCGCGTCGGCGTAGCGACGCATCGCGGGGCGCGCCGCTAGATGCCGCGCCAGTTGAGGATCTCGATGAGGAGCGCAGCGCCGATCCCCAACCCGATGACGATGTACGGGTTGATCTTGAGCGCCCGCGTCTCCTCCATGTCGTAGTATTGGATGAGACCGGCCGCGCTGGAGAAGCCGGATCGGCGTTGGTCGGGCATGATCGACCGGGCGAGCGTTGCCTCGATATTTAAGGGCTAGCGACGGCCCCGGTCTAGCGCCGGAGCGAGGAGCTGCTGAGGTCGACCACCGCGTCCTCGACGGCGTCGCGGAAGCGCCCCACGAGACCGCCCCCCACATCGTTCGCGCCCCCGGACAGGACCCGGTCGAGCAACGGGCGCGGGGGCGCGACGCGGACCAGCTTGCGCGACGGGACGCCGGTCAACTGCGCGAGCTCTTCGAGCACGAGCTCTCGGTCGCCCAGCGCGTCGACGAGCCCGAGCTGGAGGGCGCGCGTCCCGGTCCAGAACTCGCCGGTGGCGAGCGGGCGGATCTCTTCCACCGGCCGCTTGCGCTCCCGCGCGACGAGCTCGACGAACTGCTCGTACCCTTCGTGGGTGATCGCCTGCAACTTCGCCCGCTCTTCCTCGGTCAGCGGGCGGTAGCCCTGGTACGCGTCCTTGTGCACGCCCTCGTGCAGCAGCTCGACGGAGATGCCCAGCCGCCGCACGAGATCCCGGACTGCGACGTGGGCGAAGATGACGCCGATCGATCCGACCTCGCTCTCGGGGTACGCATAGACCCGACGGGCTCCGAGGGCCGCGAGGTACGCCCCGGACGCCCCGATCGACCCGATCGAGGCGTAGACCGGCTTCACCTGGTCGAGCCGCTTGACCGCCAGATAGAGGTCCGTCGAGGCGACGACCTCCCCGCCGCCGCTCGAGATATCGAGGAGCACGCCGCGGACCCGTCGCCGAGCGCGGAGCCCCTTCAGGAGACGCACGTACGGCTCGACCGACCGCTCACGGATCGTTCCGCGGAACTGCACGTGCGCCAGGATCTCCCGCATCGGCCGGCAGCGAAGGCTCCGGACCGCACTAATCTCCTTCGGGGTACCCATCGCCGCAACGATTGAAGTACGGGACGGGCCGAGTCCCGCGCGTGCGCATCCTGATCCGCCCCCGGCTGCCGGTCCTCGCGCTGCTCCTGCTGGCGCCGACGATCCCGGAGCTGCTCACCGGTTCGACGCCCGTGTCGGAGCTGTACTTCAACCCGGTCGGGTTCCTCGTCGCCTTCGCCCTCGACCTCGGCCTCTACGGGAGCGGAGCGCTCCTCATCCGGGAGTTCGTCGCGACCTACCGGAAGGGCTGGGCATCGGTCCTTCTCCTGGGCGGAGCGTACGGCATCGCCGAGGAGGGCTTCGAGGTGCACACGTTCTTCCAGACGTCGGGGCCGCCGGTCGGGGCACTCGGCTCGTACGGGCACCTGTGGGGCGTGAACTGGCTGTGGGCGCTCGGACTCATGATCTTCCACGCGACGTACTCGATCGCCCTACCGATCCTGCTGACGCAGCTCTGGTTCCCGGCGGCGAAGAACGCGCGCTGGTTCGATCGAGGCGCCCTGACGCTGGTCGCGGCGATATTCGTCGCGAACGTGGCCGGCTTCGGCTACGTGGTCGGTCACGGGCCGAGTCCCGCGGCGTTCGCCTTCTTCCTCGCGCTCGCTGCCGCGCTCATCGCCTTGGCGGCGTGGGCGCCGGGCGATCTCCTGCAGCCTCGATCCGGGCCCCGACGGATCGGCCGGCTCGGGCTCGT
>JASHUS010000133.1 GCA_030039865.1 Thermoplasmata archaeon | reverse complement strand
TCGGGATCTCGGGATCGTAGATGTTCTTCAGCGCCTCCCGGATCTTCTCCTCCACGGCGGTCCGCCCGGAGCTCTCCACTGGTGGCGCGGCGCTCGGGGGGGGGGGCCGAGGCCGGCGCTGGCGGAGCGACCGGCGACGGAAGCACGGACGGGAGGAACGGCCCGACCACCTCGAACCCGGGCGGCGAGTGATCGCGGTGGTAGCGGATCTCGCCATCGCGGAGGAAGTGGAGGCTGCTCTCGTCCAGCAGCAGCGGGACCCCGTCGAGCTCGAGCGGCAGGTCGCGGTGGGAGGGCCGGTCGATCATCATCTGCGCGTGGGGCCGCATGCCGCGCTCGACCCAGAGCCGGACGCCCGAGCCGCTCGGGCGGCCCGCGAGCGCCGAACGCAGGGCGTCCCGCGCGTCAGCCGTCATGCGGAGGCGGAGGGTCGCGATCGGATCGTCGGCCATGGGAAGGTCGGAGGCACTAGGGCCCGGCGGGGTCTTACCTCTATCGCGGACGTCCGGCCGCTCAGCCGCCGGTCACGTCCTCGAGGAACTCGCGGATCGTGCCCAGGAACTCCCGGGGCTGCTCGAGGACCTCCATGTGGCTGCTGTGGGGCAGCACGCGCAGGTGCGCCGGCTCGATCCGCTCGGCCATCTCCATGGACGGCTCGAGGAAGTAGTCGTACTTCCCGACGACGACCACGCTCGGCGTCTCGATCTTCGAGTAGTACTTCCGGCCGTCCCAAGCCGCCAGGGTGCCGTCGACGACGAACTCCGCACCCGTCCGGGTCATCATCGCGTGGTAGACCGCGGGGTAGAGCCGCGTCGATTTCCAGTCGGGCGGGGTCGACGTCAGGAACCGGGTCTGGAACGGCTGCGCGATGCGCTCCGCGATGCGCTCGTACTCGGCGGAGGCGAACGCCTTCGCCCGCGCGAGGTCGCGGAGCCGGGACCGCAGGCGGGGCGCGGCGGAGGAGAGCATCAACCGGTTCGCCGCCCGCACCTCCTCGGCACTCCCCGCGGTCGCGCAGAGCAGGAGGGACGTGAGCCGGTTCTCGTACCGGTGCGCGTACTCGAGGGCGGTGAACCCCCCGGCGGAGTAGCCGAGCAGGTGCAGCTCGCGAATGCCGAACGCCCGCCGGAGCGCTTCGACGTCCTCGGCCTGGTTGCCGACCGTGTACTCGCTCCGGTTCTTCGGCGCCCAACTGTGCCCCACCCCGCGGGGGTGGAACAGGATCACGCGCAGGTTCGAGTTCGCGAGCGTGAGCAGTCCGCGCAGATAGTGGTACGTCAGTCCCGGTCCCCCGGGGTGCACGAGCAGCGTGGCGGGCCCTTTCCCCCGGGAGACGTATTCGAACGAGCGGCGTCCCGGAACCGTGATCAAGTTCGCCCGGGCCATCGCGCCCCGGTAGCACGTCCGGCCCAAAAGCGTCGCGCCGCGCTCCGCGCGCCGTCCCGGCGGCCCTTAGGGTCCGGGCGTTGCGCGCGGGCGCCGCCCTAAGGGCGCGGAATCTTCGCAGACCGATGGGGATAGCTCCCGAACCCGACACTTCGGTAGTATCATCTATCCGACCGCGCGTGCGGCGCGCGGTACGGAGGCTGGCATCGATGGAGGAAATGCTCCCCTTCGAACGGATCCCGCGCGCGGGCTCTCCCACGGTGCTCGAGCTTTCGAGTCACGACCCGGTCTCCACCCAGCACTTCCTCGAGACCGTGTTCGGGTGGAACTTCCCGGCGCCCGACCCCGCGGGTCACGACGGGGTCGCCTTCGAGATGCCGGACGGCGGAAAGGGTCGGGTCCATCCCCTCTCCAATGAGGCGCCGCCCGCCGGGATCGAGAAGGTGCGGGTCTTCGACCTCGGGGCCACGCTCGAGCGGGCCCAGCGCGCCGGCGGATCGCTCGTCATGCCGCGCGTCGAGGCACCCGGCATGGGGAGCTTCTTCGTCGTGCGGATTCCGGGCGGCCCCATTTTGACGTGCTGGGAAGCCGAGGCTCCGCCGCGCCCCCGTTGACCCCGAGGCAACGAGAGCGGCCCTATCGGGGCCCGGAATCTTCCGTTCGGGCGAGCACGCTGAGCGCTTCGATCGTCGCCCACCGGCTCGGGCGATTCGGAGCTTCGAGCCGCAGGGGATAGACCGGTCCCTCGAAGTCGTACCCGCCGAGATCGGGATCGAGGTCCGGATGGTCGGCGTCGAGCGCCCACGTCCCATCCGGCCGGCGCTTGTCGCGCAGCCATCGCAGCGCGGGGGCGAGACGGCGGTCGCCGCCGTACCCCAGCCGCGTCAGCGTGCGCAGCCCGACCAGTACGTCGTAGTAGTAGTGGTTCGGGTAGTGGATCCGGTACCACGGAGGGTAGCGGACCCGGCCCTCGTCCATGAGATGCCGGTCCAGGTAGAACTTCGCGCCCCGTTCGATCGAGCGACGGACGGCGTCGTCCCGCTCCTCCGGCGGTATCTCCGCGAACGCCGCGAGTCCCTCCCACCCGTCGAGCGTGCCGGTCCGGGACGGAAAGCAGTGCCAGCCTCCGTCCGTCTTCTGCGTTCGGACGATCCACCGGATCGACTGCTGTACTACCGGATGGTCGAGATAGCCGAAGCGCACGAGCGTACGGACCCCGTTGCCCGTGGCGCAGATCTCCCCGCTGCCACCGGAGAGGTCCCATCCGCGCCGGCTCCAGCGGTCCATGAGCAGCTCGGCGGCGCGCCGGACCCGGGGATCGTGCCGATCCATCCCGAGGTCGGCGAGGGCGATCAACCGCCAGTTCAGGACGACGTACTTCGGTCGATAGAGATTGCCCGGGTAGTCGTCCGTCGTGGCCCAGTGCCCGTCCGGGAACTGATGCTCGAGCAAGCCGGCCGCCCACCCGGTCCGCCCGATCGCGCGCCGGGCCGAGCGCACCCGGGAATCCGACGCTCCGAGACCCTCGATCTCGGTCCAGTAGCGATATCGCACGCTCGGGTCGGAGGCTCGGCCCGTGAGCCAGGTCCTCAGGTGAGGGGCTACGCGCACGGCACGGCGGAGCCGGATATCGCTCATTACGACTCGCCGTCCGCGTCGTCGGCGATCCTGTTTCGTGGCGTGGAGGGAAGCGCGCGGATGCGGGCACCGGGATTTGAACCCGAGTTATAGGCTTGGCAAGCCTATGTGATAACCAGACTACACTATGCCCGCAACGGCGGGGGCGAATCTTCGGCCTATCTAAAGGCACCCGCCGGTCCGCTCCGGAGGGAGCCTGCGTCGACTCTCTGTGACGCACC
>JASHUS010000132.1 GCA_030039865.1 Thermoplasmata archaeon | reverse complement strand
TGGGCGTAGAACGTGTGGATCTTCACCGCCGTCGGGTAGTCGGTCAGGAAGTAGAACGGAGAGCCGAACTCGCGGACGGCGCGCTCGCCGACCGACTTCTCCTCCTCCGCCCCGAGGTCCTCCTCGACGCCGGGCGTGCCGATCCACTCCCGCGCGGTGGCGAACGGGATCCGGGGGAACGGAGCCCGCAGGGCCGGGACGTTCTCGGCGAGCGGATTCCCTCGACCGGCGAGGGCGTTCTTCAGATGACCGAAGACGTCCACGAGCACCTCCTCGAGGATCCGCCGGAGGTCGTCCGCCCCGTCGATATAGCCGACCTCGGCGTCGAGCATCCCGATCTCGGTGATGTGGCGGACCGTGTCGGACGGCTCGGCGCGGAAGACCGGGCCGATCTCGAGGACGCGCTCGAGACCGGCCCCGATGAGCATCTGCTTGTAGAGCTGGGGGCTCTGCGCGAGGAACGCTCGCGTCCCGAAGTAATCGACCGCGAAGAGCGTCGCGCCGCCCTCGGCGCCCTGCCGCAGGATCTTCGGTGTCTCGACCTCAAGGAATCCGCGACGGCGGAACGCGGCTCGGAACGCATCGAGGAGGTCGCTGCGCAGCTCGAAGATCGCGCGCACGGCTGGCTTGCGCAGATCGAGGACGCGATGGTCGAGCCGGGTCGGCAGCTCGGCGCCGACCTTGTCGACGACACCGAGCGGGAGCGGGGATTCGGCGCGCGTCACGACGCGCGCGACCGTGGGGGCGACCTCGAGTCCCCGACGCGACTTCTCGGAGACGTGGACGACGCCCTCGACCTCCACGACCGACTCGCGGGGGAGGTCGGCGAAGACGTCGAACAGCGCGGGGTCCGCGACGCCCTTCTTCAGCGTGACCTGCGTGGTGCCGCTCCCGTCGCGCACGAGCGCGAACGCGACGCCGCCCAGCGCGCGGTAATCTTCGAGATGGCCCGCGATCCGGACGAGCGCGCCGTCCAGTTCCCGGAGCTCACGCGAGAGCCGTCGGGGGGGCGACAGGGATCGCGACCTCCTTGCGGGCGAGCGCCGCCCGGATGAGGCCCAGGTAGAGCGGGTGCGGGGCCTCGGGACGGGACAGGAATTCCGGGTGATACTGGACGCCGAAACAGTACGGATGATCCGCGAGCTCGAAGACCTCGACCCGGCCGTCCACGGACATGCCGGTCGCCCGGAGGCCGTGCGCCGCGAACCGCTCGAGGTACTTCGGGTTGATCTCGAAGCGGTGCCGGTGGCGCTCCCAGATCTCCGTGCGGCCGTAGAGCCGCGCGATCGCCGAGCCCGGCGTGAGGTTCACGCGCTGGGCCCCGAGGCGCATCGTGCCGCCCATGTCGCTGCGGTCCTTCTGCTCCTCGAGCAGGCAGACCACGGGCTCCGGGGTCGCCGGGTCGATCTCGGTCGTCGTCGCCGCACCGAGCCCGAGGACGTTGCGGGCGAACTCGACCGCCTCGATCTGGAAGCCGTAGCAGACGCCGAGGTACGGGATCCGCTTCGTCCGCGCGATCTCGACCGCCCGGATCTTCCCGTCGACGCCGCGCGAGCCGAACCCGCCCGGGACGAGGATCGCGTCGGAGCGCTCGAGGCGGGCGGCGAGCGACGGGTTCCGGGCGAGGTCCTCGGAGTCGTACCACTGCAGCCGGATCTCGACGCCGAGGTGGCCCTGGCAGTGATGGAACGCCTCGGTGTGCGACAGGTACGCATCCCGCAGCTCCGTGTACTTGCCGACGACCCCGACCTCGACGGAGCCCTCGCCCCGCCGGTAGGTGGCGAGGAACTCGCGCCACGCCGCGTAGTCGGGCGGACGGTCGGGAAGCCCGAGGACGCGGCAGAGGAACGTCCCCACGCCCTGGGCCTCCAGGACGAGCGGGACCTCGTAGATCACCGGCTGGTCCGGCACCGAGATCACCGCTTCCGGCGGGACGTCGCAGAAGAGCGAGATCTTGGCCTTGATGTCGGCCGTCAGCGGCGCCGGCCCCCGGGCGATGATCATGTTGGGCCGGATGCCGATCGCCCGCAGCTCGCGGACGGAGTGCTGGGTCGGTTTCGTCTTCGCCTCGCCGACGGGCCCGACCACCGGCACGAGTGTCGTGTGGACGAACGCCATGTGGCCCTCCCCGAGCTCGTTCGAGAGCTCGCGGAGCGCCTCGAGGAACGGCATCGACTCGATGTCGCCGACGGTGCCGCCGACCTCGACCAGGATGACCTCCGCACCGGCCGCCTGCGCGACCTCCCGGATCGTTCGCTTGATCTCGCCGGTCACGTGCGGGATGATCTGGACGGTGTTGCCGAGGTAGTCGCCCCGTCGCTCCTTCTCGATCACCGCCCGGTAGATCTTGCCGGTCGTCAGATTGTGCGTGCCGACCAGGCTCTGTCCGAGGAAGCGCTCGTAGTTCCCGAGGTCGAGGTCCGCCTCGGTGCCGTCGTCCAGCACGAAGACCTCGCCGTGCTGGTAGGGGTTCATCGTCCCCGCATCGACGTTGAGGTACGGGTCGATCTTCAGGATCGTGATCGGGATCCCTCGCGCCTTCAGGAGGCGGCCCAGCGAGGAGGTCGTGATGCCCTTCCCGAGGCCGGAAATCACGCCGCCGCTTACGACAATGACCTTCACGGAGAACCTTCGGCCATCGTAGAATGCCCCGCGCATAAAACCTGCGGCGGGACCCCGCAACGCTCAGGCAATCCGGGGCCCGTCGCACGGCGACCGGCGCGCTAGAACGGCATCCGACGGCCGGACGGATCCCGGTGGAACGCGCCGAAGTCGGCGAGCCCCCGGACGTCCTCCGCGGGGAAGACCGGCCCGTCCACGCAGACGTGGTACGGTCCGATCGCGCACGCGTCGCACATCCCGAGCGCGCACTTCATGTGCCGCTCCATCGAGCAGAACGTCGGGACTCGTCGCTCGCGGGCCCGGTCCACGACCTT
>JASHUS010000131.1 GCA_030039865.1 Thermoplasmata archaeon | reverse complement strand
CGTTCTTCCATACCCCGGTGCTGGTGACGTACTTCAACGAGTCCGTCGCGCTGAGCGATGAGAACACGGCGTTGGAGCCGCCGATCGCTCCGCCGAGGATGAGCTCCGAGTCGTAGAAGAGCCCGCCCGGTGTGCCGGTCCAACCGTTCACTTCGAACGCGGTCGGGTAGGCAGGGGTCAGCGCGTAGCCGGTGCTGTTGAACGTCAACTGGTCGGAGATGCCGTACATCTCGAGGCCGGCCGCGACCGAGATCCAGTAGCTGAACGTGAGCACGTCCTCGTTGTTGACGACGGACGCGTTGTTCCACAGCCAGATCGAGAGCGGGTAGTTGGCGGCGGTGATCGGGATCGTGGTCCCGACGCACTGGTAGATGCCGTAGAGGTCGATGATGTCCTGGACGCTCGGCCCGCCGGGGCAGCCCGACAGGATCGCGTTGGGCGCGATGTCGACGCCGTCACCGGACTGGTTGAAGACGTCGTCGACGAAGTGGATCCCCGTCGAGGAGACGTCGAGGACGTTCTGGGTCCAGTACGTCCCGTTGTAGCTCCCCGGCTGGGTCACGTTCGTCAGGATCGTGTTGAGTTGGATCGTGAACTCGTTGGTCGACGCGACCTCGCCGAGGTGCGTCGCGCCCGGGTCGACCGTGTCGGACGCCCCCGGGTTCGTCGCGTTCGGCTGCGAGTTGAAGGTGATCGAACCGAGCACGCTGCTCGTGTTGTAGGCGTACGGTCCGCTCGCGCCGAGTCCGAAGTCCCCGATGCCGATCGGGGCGGGTTGGGTCGTGTAGAGCGGTACGATGCCGTCCTGGCCCACGGTCACGCCGTGCTGGAGTAGGCCCGCGGCGGGCAGCGAAGTAATCGGTTGGAGGTGATCCGCGTCGACTTGTTTTTCGTCCGCGGTGAGCTGTTCGGCGGCGAGGGTCTTAATCGAGCCCAGATCGCTGAGAGCGTTCCCAAACGACGAGCCCGAGGACGCGGGAGCATTGTGCGCGCTCGCTGCCGCAGAAGAACTGGCCGCGGCCGATGAGGCCGGCGTGGCGGATCCACCCCCGCTGTGCGACGCCGAACTCCCGAGCAGGAGCATCGCTCCGGCTCCGGAGAGCACCATCACCGCGCAAATCGCGATCGCAATCGGCAGTATCCAGACCGGTCTTGGCTTGGCCCAGGCGGGGTCCATGGGCGAAGGACGGTGGGGCCTACTATAGAAGCATTTTGGACTGGAGGCGGTGGCCCCGGTACGTACTACCGATACTTACGTGGTGTCGCGATGCGTGCGACACTTGCGGTGAGGAGGACCCCCCGCGGATCAGTTGACCTCGGTGGCGAGCACGACGGTTCCAACCTCGGGTCCAAGGACCGAGGAGAGCCGCTGTCCGATCCGGAACCACTCACGCCGTGCGGCGCGGAGACCTCGGGCCGCCTCGGCCATGTCGTGGAGAAGGCCCATCGAGGCCGTCGCAACCGGCCGGGGCGTCCCCCCACGGCCCTCGGTGAGCCGGGACTCGGCCTCGTACTCGTGGCTCACGTTGCGTAGATCCCAACCCGAGGACGCCGTGACCTCCGCAAGCGCCCGCAGCGAGGAGAGGAACGTCTGACGAGTGCGCTCGGGCTCGGTCTGAGCTCCCTGCTCGATCAGGTTGAGCAGCGCGACCATCTCTTGGCAGACCAGCACGCCCTCGTGGACGAGCGTGTGGGCGCCGCCGAGCTTCTCCGTCGCGCTGACCGAGTGGACGGTGGCGAGCTCGTCGACGCTCATCTTCGTCAGCTGGACGAACACGGGTTCCCCGGCGACGAGCGCGGGCCGGGCCTGACGGAACGCGAGCCGGAAACCGGTCGCGATCCGCTCCATCGACTGGATGAACGTCGCCTCGCTCGCGGCGTTGGCCGGAGTGTCGGCCAATACCGAGAGCGACGTGCCGAGCCGGATCAGATTCTCGCCGAGATTATCGAGGACGTCATTCCAACTCCGGGTCCTCGCCGGCGGCACGCTGTTGCCCCAATCCCTCTCCATGCCGGGACGGGATTCATCTATCTTTCCCCGGTCGGAGGCTCCGGTCGGTTACGGAGACCGCTCCGCACGGCCCGGCCGGCCCATCGGAGGGTCTTTAAGAGAGGCCCGACGTTTTTCACGCCGTGTCCGAATCTGCCAGCCCACCGTCCCCGACCCGGTCCTGGACCCTCCCGTCCCCGCCCCCTCCGGATACTCCGGAGGGCCGGGTGCTCGTGGTGGGCGTGATCGTCGGCATCGCGTACGCGATCCTGCTGGTCGCGGAGGCCACGACGCTCGCGAACCAGTCGGCCGCGTTCGTCCCCCTGCTGCTCATCCTCGGGATGATCGGCGCGTTCTCGATCGGGGTGCTCCTCGCGACCGAGTACGGCCAACTGCGGCTGCTCGAGCTCGAGATGGCCGGCGCGATCAGCGCCCACGATAATCCGGAGGACCTGCCGACGCCGAACTCGGTCGTCGGGGTGGTGCTGAAGGAGTACGTGCGCGCCTCCGTCGAGTTCCGCCGCTCGGCACGATGCCACACGTACGCGGCCGGCCCCTTGGTGTGGGGCGCTCTGGCGGCGTTGGCCTCCGCCGTCTTCTGGGGGCTCGGCTTTGCGACCGCTACGACCTGGCCGACCTACCTCGCGCTGATCCTTGTCCTGCCAGCCCTCGTACTCCTCAGCGGAGGGGTGACGATCCTCGGCACGGGCGTTGGCCGGGAGAACTCGGTCTCGGGCTTTGAGCTCCTCTCGCCCCAGCGCTGGCGCCGATACGGAAACCGCCCCGCCGCGATCCAGACGATGCTACGCGAGTGCCCGTGGCTCGAGGAGTTCGCTCGGGCCCAGGACGTCCGACTCCCCGCGGCGGCCGAGCGACCCGTGGCCCGACCGGTCCCGAACGCCTAAAACCGCCGACCTGCTCCCGGGGCGATGTCCGAGAACGCCCTGGGAGTCGTCTCCCTTCTCCGGCCCGCGCGCGGCGAATTCCCCGCCCTCTGCCCCGATTCCGAACCGGTTCTGACGATCGACGCCGAGGCTCGGGCCTCGGGCGCATGATACCGACCGGGTACGGTGGGTCGCTCGTCGACCGCGGCATCTCCGACGTGGAACGCGCCCGTCGGGAGAACGAGGCGCGGGATCTGCCGAGGGTCCGACCGTCGATCGATGAGCTCTATGATCTCGACAAGATTGGCATCGGGGCCTACAGCCCGCTCATCGGGTTCATGGGATCGGCCGAGCTCGAGTCGGTCGAGCGCGACGCCCACTTGCCGAGCGGTCTTCCCTGGTCGATCCCGATTCTCCTCGCACCGGCCGGCCCCACGAACCGTTCCGTGGTCGACGCCGCGGCCCCCGGCGACGATCTCGGGCTCGAGGACGCCTCGGGGCACCTGATCGGGATCCTTCACCTCAGCGAGAAGTTCGCGGTCGACCGGTCCCGGCTCGCACGGTCGGTCTACGGAACGACGGATGCGAAGCATCCGAACGTCGCGGACCTCACGAACTGGGGGGACACGGCGCTCGCCGGTTCGATCGACCTTCTGCGGCGTCTTCCGGAGTCGACGGCGCCCCTCGAGTACACCCCCCGGGAGCTGCGCGCGTTGTTCGCGAAGAAAGGCTGGTCGTCGGTCGCAGCGTACCAGTGCCGCAACCCCCCGCACGTCGCGCACGAGTACCTGCAGCGCGTCACGCTCGAACGCGAGGACGTGGACGGCCTCTTGATCCATCCGGTCGTGGGCCGCCTCAAGAAGGGCGACTACCGACCCGAGGTCATCCTCGCGGCGTACGAGGCGCTCGTCACGAATTATTACTCGCCGCAGCGGGTCGTGCTCGGGGCGCTCACGATCGCGATGCGCTACGCCGGGCCCAAGGCCGCCCTCTTCCTCGCGATCGTCCGCAGGAACTACGGCTGCTCCCACTACATCGTGGGTCGGGACCAGGCGGGGGTCGGCTCGTTCTACGAGCCGTACGCCGCGCACCGGATCTTCGACGAATACGACGTCGGGATCGTCCCCCTCCGGTATGACGAGTCGTTCTATTGTCGCCGATGCGGCCAAACGACGAGCAGCCGGTCGTGCGGCCACCCCCCGAGCGATCGCATCGACACGAGCCAGAGCCGGATCCGAAGCGCCCTCCGCGAGAACGGCCCGATCCCCGCCGAGCTCCTGCGCCCGGAGGTCGCCGAGATCCTCCGCCGACCGAACGTCCTGATCGATGCCTGAGATGCCGGACGCGACCTCGCCTCCGGCCGTTTCCCGCCGCGAGGGCTTCTGCCTGTGGCTGACCGGTCTTCCGGCGGCCGGGAAGACGACGATCGCGCAGGGGCTGCTCGCGAAGCTCAAGCAGCGGGGCTGGGGCGCCGAGCTGCTCGACGGGGACGAGGTCCGGCAGGGACTCAGCGCGGACCTGGGTTTTGACCGCCGGTCGCGCGAGGCGCACGCGCGCCGGGTCGCCTACGTGGCGAAGCTCCTGGCCCGCCACGAAACCATCCCGATCGTGGCGCTCATCTCCCCGTACCGCGCGTCGCGCGCCGCCGCCCGCGACACGATCGGTCGGTTCGTCGAGGTGTACGTCGCGACACCCCTCGAAGTTTGCATGGCGCGCGACCCCAAGGGTCTCTATCGGAAGGCGCTCGCCGGAGAGATCCACGAGATGACCGGCGTCGACGATCCGTACGAGCCCCCCGAGGCTCCCGAGATCCAGGTCGACGCAGGGCGACTTTCCTCGACGGAGTGCGTCGACTTCGTCGTGCGCGAGCTCGAGCGGGGCGGATGGTTCGCTCGGGAGCCCGGACCGCAGGACTGACGCGCTCGGCCACGTCACTCCCCGTCCGGAATCTCCGAAAGCAGGTACGCGGGCAGCGTGATGCCGGCCCGCTCGACCGCCTCACGCCGCGCCGGCGTCCAGTTCGACTCGAGCTCTCCACAGGGCTTGCCCGCGAGGGTGGCGCTGGTGGCTCGAATGGAGAGGGACGACGCGGACCTCTCGAGGACCCGCGCGCGGGCCACGTGCTCCACGCCCACCCGCGGGAGACGCCGGGCGTCGTAGCGGATCGGACCCGTGCTCACCCACAGCCTTCCTCCCAACGTCAGGGCGGTCCAGTACGACGCCTCGTAGAGCACCGTGAAGTGGAGTCCGTGGTGGAAGAGCGTCGGCCATCCGATCTCGTCGGGCTGCGGCGTGAAACGGGTCGCGACCTCGGGAACGCCGTCCTCGGCCTGCACGGATTCAAATCGCAGGTGCAGCCCCCGAGGGTGTCGGGGGCCGCATCCGAAGCACGGATTCTCCTCGGGATTCTCGAGCTCACCCATGCGCCCCGGAAGCTCTCGCGTCCTTTCGGGGTTTCGGCCGCACGGCCGCCGGAACTAGTCCGTACGACCGCGACCGAATAGCGCCCAGACCCGGGTCCGAGGCGGGTTCGATCGGGCCGTCCGGGCTCGGCGAGGACGATCCGCATCGCCCAGCACCCAGGCGACACTTTCCCGAGGGAACTCCAGCGCCAGGAACTCACCCACGGGCCCCGCCCGGCGCCGCGAGACCTCGTCGCCCGCACCCGGTCGCTCGATCGGAATCCGCGGCGCCTCGCCCGAGTATTCGCTCATGCCTAGTATGTTGCCACGATGCGAAATAAATAGTTCGTAGTGTAATGCTATATCTCGACATACCCCGTCCACGGGCCGGTCCGATCGGCGGCGCCCCCTCGGCGGGCCCGACGACGCGCGGGTCCCGCGCGTCGGGGAAGTCCCCCGCTAGGCTTCGACTTCGGCCAGGAGCTGCTCGGAAGCACGGGTGCGGGACGTCTCCGCCGCGGGCGTTCGCGAAGTCGCGCGCTCGGGGGGCCGTGCTGCCGCCCGCTCGCGCCAGAGCAGATACTCCGCGAGGTCCTCTTCCGGGAGATCGCACACGATCCTTCGGAACCTTCCTCCTGGCTTATAGTCCAGCCGGCGGACTCACGCGTCATCCTTCGCCCGAGCGGGTCCGGTCGGGATGGAGTCCGCACCTCGAGGCCAAATCCCCCGGGGGGTTGACGGCGACGTTCGCCATGGCGCCGCCCCCTCTACCGGAGCCCGCGATCTCCGCCCCGGACCTGACCGGACCTACGTCGTTCCTCGAGTGGCCCACGAGCGTCGCTCCGGGTCGATCCCGTCGACGCGCGCGACCGTTCCATCACGTGCACCTCGAGGTCGATCTGCATCACGAGGTCGTCCGCGATGTGGGCCTGCCCGTCTTCCGCCAGATGGAGGCGCTCATTCGGGAGCGCCAGGTCGTCGAGATCGGGGACCTGCTCCGGCTCGTCGGGGAGTCGCTGCACGCGCTCTCCGCGCGGGGGTTCACGCGGGTCGACCACTGGGAAGTCGAGCCGGGCGGATGGCTGCCGCTGCCGGAAGCGACGCACCCGGGCCTCGTCGAGCCGGTCGGCCACATGCTCCGGGCCCTCCGCGACGATCGCTGGAAGCACCTGACCGGCGCGCGATCCTTCGCCGTGCGCCTCTCGGGGCGACCCGCGTTCCGGGCCGATCTCGTGGTGCGTCGGGTGCATCGGGAGCGCACGCACGCGGTAAGCCTCGACCTGTGGGGCAAGATCCGTCCAACCGATGTGAAGGACGTGGTCTCGGCCTTGCGTACCCGACTGCCCGTCCTGCGGTCCCAGGTGACCGAGTACGCGTTCGAATGATCTCCCTCTTCGGCCCGGCGCTCGCGGCCGGCTTCGTGATCACCGTGGTCGAGATGACCGAGGTCGTCGCCCTCGTCTTCGCCCTCACGGCCGATCAACGCGGGATCGCCCACGGCGCGGCCGGCGCGCTCCTCGGGATCCTCGTCGTCGCGGCGATCGCGTTCACCTTCGGTGCGGTCCTGACCGCGCTCCCGAAGTCCGAGCTGCTCGGCGCCGCGGCCGTCACGCTCGCGGGATTCGGCATCTTCCTCTTCCCAAGCACGCTCCGCAGCTACCGGTGGGCCGTCCACGGCTCGGGGCCCCCGGCGGGCCCATCGCGATCGATCGTCCCATTCGCCGGTGGATTCGCCGTCGGCGCCGTCGAGTCGACCGAGGTGGTGGTCGTCCTCCTCGCGCTCACTGCGGCCGGTTACGGCCCGTCGGCGCTCCTCGGCGCGATCGCGGCGGGGGCAGTGCTCGCCGTCGCCACCCTCGCCGTGCACCAGCAGATCCGGCGCATCAAGGTCCCCTGGCTCAAGTGGGGCGCGACGTCGATGCTGTTCGCCTTCGCCGTGTTCTGGGGCGGGGAGGCCCTCGGCGGGAGCTGGCCGGGGGGCGAACTCTTCCTGCTGCCGCTCTTCCTCGTCGCGCTCCTGGCCGTCCGGCTCGCGATCGCGGTCGGCCTTCGCGGAGCGGTACGGGGATCCGGCGCCGGGCCGGCCCCGTGACCCGTCTCCGCTACCGCTGGGGCGCGAGCGCCCGGTTCGCGAGGACCGTCGCGACCAGGAACATCGCGATCGCCCAGCCGAAGAGGCCCAGCAGGTAGACGCCCGCGCTGTACGGATAGTAGGCCGACGCCCCCGCGAAGAGGTTCTCGCGGAGCACGTTCACGGCGAGGGTGATCGGGTTGTACGAGGCGACGTTCTTCAGCCAGTCGGGCAGGATCCCCCACGGGTAGAGCGCCGCGGACGTGAGCAGCACGGGCAGGTTGATCGCGTTCACGACCGCGAAGTACGTCTGGGGCTGCTGCAGGCTGAAGCCGATCGCGATGAACAGCGACGCGAACATCACGGAGAGGATCACGATCGCGCCGACGATCTCGAGCGCGCCGACGACGCCGACCGACGCGGTCACGTCGAGGCCCGAGAGGCCGACGTGGCCGAGCAGGAGCGAGAGGCCGAGGACGAGGAAGGCGAGTCCGATCGGCTGCATGGAACCCGCGATCAGGCGGGCGCCGAAGATCACGCTCGGGCGCGCGGGGCTCGCCGCGGTCCGCTTCAGCGTGCCGAACAGCCGGTCGAAGATGACGTTCGCCCCGACGAACAGGGTGGCGGTGACCGAGACGAACCCGGTCATCCCCGCGCTGAAGTAGGAGAAGTACGACGGCGCGCCGCGGTAGAGCTCGAGGAAGACGGACGGCGGGAGCGGGACGGGACTGAGCGAGCTGATGTGGTTCAGGTTGAACGCCTGACCGAACAGCACGAGGTAGAGGATCGGCAGCAGCAGCGAGGTGGCGATCGCCTGGGGATTCCGCGCGATCCGCAGGAGTTCCCGGCGCGTGAGCGCCCCGAGCTCCCGCATCATCGCCGGGACCTCCCGAACGCCTGGCTGACCTGACCGATCCGCACGGCCCGGTCCGTGGCCGTGACCCCGTCCTCCCGGTACTCCCGGCCCGTGAACTCGAGGAAGACCTCGTCCAGGCTCGGTCGCTTCAGCGACACCGAGCTGAGCCCGACCCCGAGCTGCACACAGGTCTGCACGAGCACCGGCACGAGCGCGTCGCCCTTCGGCGCCTTGACCCGATAGGCCCCGTCCTGCACGGATACGGCGGTGACGCCGGGCAGGGCCCGGAGGGCCGTCTCGATCGACGCATCCGTCCGCGAGGTCCGGATCGTGACGACGTCCCCCCCGATCCGGTCCTTGAGCTCGGACGGACTCCCTGTCGCGACGATGTGGCCGTGGTCGATGATCGCGAGACGCTCGCAGATCGAATCCGCTTCGTCGAGATAGTGGGTCGTGACGAAGACGGTCATCCCGTTCTCCTTCTGGAGCTCCTGGACGTACCGCCAAAAACCGGCCCGTCCCTGCGGGTCGAGGCCGAGCGTCGGCTCGTCCAGGAAGAGGACCCGCGGCGAGTGGATGATGCCGACCGCGAGCTCGAGGCGGCGCCGCATGCCGCCCGAGTACGTCTTCGCGAGGCGATCGGCGGCGTCCCCGATCTGCATGCGCTCGAGCAACGAGTCGATCCTCGTCTTGACGTCCCGTCGCGGGACCCCGAACAGCGCCGCGGCGAGCTCGAGGTTCTCGCGTCCGGTGAGATCGCTATCGGCGGTCGACTCCTGGAACACGAGCCCGATCCGGCGCTTGATCTCGGCCGGGTCGCGGAAGACGTCGATCCCGTCGACCGTGGCGTGCCCCGCGGTGGGCGCCAGCTGGGCGGTGAGAACGGAGACCGTCGTGGTCTTCCCGGCTCCGTTCGGCCCGAGGAAGCCGAACGCTTCGCCGGGGGTGACCGAGAACGAGATGTTGTCGACCGCGCGGACCGTCCCGTTGTACGTCTTCGACAGGCCCTCGACGTGGATCGCGTCGGTCATCGTCGCGCGCGCAGTATCCGATTCGACCATAACGTACGAGATGGACCGGAGGGCGGAGCGAGCGGCCGGCGCGTCTCCGGACGATTCTCGCCCCGCGGCCCGACGCGTACCGGGTCCATCGAAAGCGCCTCGAGCGCCGAACCCACCGCCACGGCATATTGACCGGACTCGTCAGCGATCGGTCACACTCGGCCGACCGGGGCGGATGGGGTCCGGGATCCCCCGCCCCGAATCGAAGGCTTGAGCTAATCTGCCCCGCCGGGCTGATGCCTGCGATCATGACCGCTTCCTGCCCGGCCTGCGGGTCCGAGATGGAGTTCACGGAACGGGCCGTCGTTCTACGAACGGGGACCTGTCCCTCCTGCGCGAAGGAGTTCGCCTACGTGGAAGGCTCGACGCTCGCCGGGCACCTGCCCGTTACCGTGGAGCCCGGGGGTGCCACGACGGTCGGCGCACCCGTGATCGTCGCCGGCGAGTCCGGGGCCGACGCGCCCGAGTGCGAGGAGTGCGGCGCTCCGGTCGCGTTCCGCGCGGGTCGGAACGGGACGGTCCTGGCCGTCTGCACGGACTGCGAATCCACTGTGGTCTACCGTCCGGAAGGGGCCGAGCGGTCTCGGGAGGAGCGACCCCGGTTCACGCCGCGCGATCGAGCTCCCGCCTCCGCCGAAGGGGGCCCCCGGAGCCGACCGTGCCGGAAGTGCGGCGCGCCGCTGCGGTTCACGACGGGCGACGATGGCGTCCTCGTCGGGGAGTGCGACTCGTGCGGCAACCGGTTCACCCTTCCCCCCCGCGAGGGACCCGGAGCCCGCCCCCGCTACGGTGGCCGGCCGAGCTTCCAGGGCCGCCGGGACTACCGGGGAGGCGGAAGTTCGCGCCCTCCGTTCCGGGGCCGCCCGGGGGGCACGCGCCGTGCGTACCCCGACCGGAACCGACGCGACCGCTCCGAGGATGACGACGAGCGGCCCCGACGTCGGCGTCCCCGCGAAGAGTAGCCGAACCGTCGGCCGAACGCCCGCGCCGTCTGGCCGCGCGAGCAACTCGGAAAAAGGGAAGGGAAGAAGGGGTTGGCTCCGGTCCCGGATCCGACCTAGTGGGGCAGGATCTTCTTACCGTAGTTCCACTCGGTCAGGTCCGCCGTCGCGACGTACCAGGCCAGGAACCCGTCGAAGATGATCTCCCCGCCGACCGCCCAGTTGGCCGAGGCGTTCGCGGCGAAGGTCGTGCTGCCCGACGCGAGGCTGTAGAACTTGACGGTCAGGAGCAGGAACGCGATCGTCAGGAACAGGAAGACCAGGAAGACTCCCCATCCGTGCTTGGGCGCGTTGATCAGGAACGTCAACGTGAACAGGAACCAGATGAACGCGAATCCGGCGATCCCGTACAATATCGGCGTACCGGTACCGGCACCGGCCGAGAACGTCCAGAGCATCAGCACGAACGCCCACCAGAACGACCCGTATCCCACGAAGGCCGAGCCGGCGAACATGTTCCCCTTACGCAGTGCGATCAGGCCCGCGACGAACTGCGCGGTCCCTCCGAACGCGAGGGCCATACCAAAAACGACCCAGTTGTTCGCGAACCCGCTGCTGTAGGGGGTCGGCAGGTTGCTCAGGCCGGCGATCATCGTCGTCGTCCCGAAACCCATCAGCCCCACCACGGCCGGGCTCGCCCACCACTCCGGCTTCTCCTCCATTTTCGGAGGAGCCTCCTCCATACCTCTCGCCGATTCCATCGTCGCACCAGACGCTGGCATGCTACGGCGGCTCACGTAGTCCTGCTATTTAAATGACCAATACCGACTCGCCCGCCCGCCCTCGGCGGTCCTTGCGCGTCCGAAGTAGACTTGGAACGTCCCCGGCTCGGTCCGGGGGCACCGTTATGGACCTCGCGCCCCCTCCGTACGGGGATGGAGGACCGGGCCGAACTCGAGAAGATCGCGTTCAACCAGACCCGGGTGATCCTTACGCGGGACCTTTCGGTGATGAACCCGAACCTCGTCGTCGGGGCGCAGGGGCTCGTGGTCGGCAAGCTGGCGAACTATACGCTGAAAGTCGCCTTCCCGCGGGTCACGGTCGGGGTCAGCTGGCGGGACTGTGACATCGTCCCGGGCAAGACCGGGATGCCGACCGACGCGGATCAGCCGAAGGTCATCCCGAAGCCTCGCCACATGGGCGAGGAGTGACGGGCCGGTTCAGTGGGACTTCGGACGGACCGGAACGAGCTCCGAGATCCTGCGGCCCACGTCCTCCATCGCCGCGGCGGGGTGCGGCTCGTCGGCCGGGTCCCAGCCCGCGGCGACGAAGAGCGACCGGTATCGTGTCCCGTAGTTCCGCAGACCGGTGAACAGGATCGATCCGCGGAAGCCGGCCCGTCGAGCCCCTTCCATGTCGGACCAACCGTCCCCCACGTGCACGGCCTCGGAGGGGCTCTCCCCCAAACGGTCGAGGGCGGCCCGAAAGATCTCGGGCGCGGGCTTCGCCCAGGGATGCTCGTCGCTGAACAGCTCGGCGTCGAAGTACGGATCGAGCTTCAGCTCGCGCAGCACCGGTCGCAGGAGGTCGCCCGGCTCGCCGATCGTGTTCGAGATGAGCGCGAGTCGATACCCCTGTTCTCGCAGGCCCTGCAGAAGCTCGAGCGCGCCGGGGGCCAGAACGAAGGGCGTCTCTCGAACGACCCGCCCGAGGCGATCCAGATACGCCTCGAAGATCGGTTCGCGCCCGGCCGCCTCCGCGGTCGCCCGGAACTGTTCCAAGGGCGTCACGGTCCGGCCCTCGCCCGCCGCCGCGACGGCGCCGGCGAGCTCCCGATCGAATAGACGCCCGATTTCGTCCGAGGCCAGATAGCCGGCACCGGGCTTCCGAGGAGACTCGATGATCGTGTCGCACGCCGCGGCCGCCTGGCGCTCCATGTACGTCTCCTCGGCCGCCGGCTCGAGGTAACAGAGCGTATGCCACAAGTCGAACGTCACGGCGGGCAACGAGTCCGACGGGCAGAGCCCCGCGGCACATACCTTCGACCCGGGGCGCGCCGGCGCGGCCCGACAGGGACCGCCCGGACCCGACCGCGAACCCCTTGAGGTCCGAGGAGCTGGACGCGCCGTGCCCTCGGCACCGCTCCGACTTGCGATCGCGCTCAAGCCCGCCGCCGAGACACTGGCCACGATCCGGGAGGTCCTCCCGGGACTTCCCTGGGGGTTCACCTCCGAGTCCTCGGCGTCCGACTGGGGAAGCGTCGAGGCGATGCTCGTCGGATCGGTCGACCGGGAATTGGGTTCGTTCGACGCCCGGGAGGCCCCGCGCCTCCGCTGGGTCCAGTTAATCTATACCGGCGCGGACCGTTTCCCGTTCGAACGGTTTCCGGACCCAATCCAGATCTCGGCGAACGTCGGCGCGTATGCGCCGTTCGTGGCCGAGCACGCCATCGCGCTCGCGCTCGCTTCGGCGCGATCCATCGTTCCCGTTCAGGTCCAGATGCACGCGCACCGGCTCCGGCCACCGCCGGACATCCGACTCCTCGTCGGTCGAACCGCGCTCATCCTCGGTTATGGGGCGATCGGCCGGGAGATCGCCCGCCGGGCGGAGGGTTTGGGCATGCGCGTGATCGGCCTCAACCGGTCCGGCGAGGCCGCGCCGGGCGTGGCCGCGATGTACGCCGCGGAGAACCTGCAGGAGGCGCTGGCGGAGGGCGACGTCGTGTTCGACGCGCGCCCGCACACGCGGTCGACCGACCGGAGCATCGGGGCCGCCGAACTGACGGCGATGCCGTCGCGGGGCATCTACATCAACGTGGGCCGGGCCGCCACGGCGGACGAGGAGGCGTTGTACCACCACCTTCGGGACCACCCCGAATTCCGGGCCGCCTTCGATCCCTGGTGGGAGGAGGACTTCGCGCAGGGGACCTTCACGACTCAGTTCCCGTTGATCGACCTTCCGAACTTCCTCGGAACGCCGCACAACGCGGGCTTCGGTCCGGCGACCCAGGACCACGCCCTCCGCTCGGCGCTCGATAACGTGGCGCGGTTCTTCCGGGGCGAGACCCCACTCTACCCCGTCGACCGGCGCGAGTACGAACCGCTCCCGACGGTCGGGGCTAGCGGATCCGTTCCAGCGCGAACGAGCCGATGATCAGGGCGCGTTGCGTCGCGCGGCACTCGACCCAGTCGTGGGTCTGCACGTCGCCGAATCCCTTGACCGAGAGGAACGTCCGATCCCGGTCCTGACGGAACACGATCGCCCCGTCCATGCGGCCGAGGAGAGTCTCGACCTGCGCCTCGGACAAGGCGCCGGGCTCGAGCGAGTACATCGCCAGGCTCCGCCGGGTCTTGAGGGTCCCGACGACGCTCTGAAGGAACGAGAGTCCCTCTCGCTCCTCGCCGTGACCGATCGTCGACGCGAGGCCCAGGAACGCTACGCGCGGCGGAGGGTTCTCGCCCTCGGCCCCATCCTTCGCGATCGCCCCGAGTGCGTTGGCGATGCCCGCCCGATCTCCCGGTCCATTCACCACGATCCGGTTCGGGCCCGACGCGGGGCCGCTCGCCGACGCGTCGACCCAGTGCACCATCCCGAGCTGCTCGTACTCGCGGAACTGCGGCAGGGCCACGCCGAGGCTCTCGGAGATCTCGGCCGGCGAGCGCGACGCCGTGACGATGACCGCCGGTTCGCCGCGCTTGAGGCCCTCCGCGAGGAAGGCGTAGATCGCCACTTCCTTCCCGACGAAGGTGTCGCCCACGATCGCGGCCTGCGCGCCGACGGGCAGCCCGCCGAGCAGAAGGTCGTCGAGGCGTGGCGTGCCGGTCGGTAGACGATCCGCGAATCTCCGGTTCGCCGGTAGCGTGAGGGTTTCGCTCCGATGGGTCGATTCCGCGGGGAGCGCGGGGGGCGGTACGTCGATCGTCTCCGTCACCGGGGTCCTCACGGCCGGACGAGCGGCCGAGGCCATGGGTGCGTCCAGGCGAGCGGCATACGCCATGGCGGCGAGTCCGGCCATCGGAAGATCGGCCCCTCGGAGGGCCTCCTGCCGCCGGAGATTGACCTCGGCCTCGGTCGCCTCGATCGCTCGCTCCCGCGCGGTGAGCTCCCCCTCGCGCTGATCGAGCGCGAGGGTGTAGGAGCGGACCTGCTCCTCCCGCGTCGCCAGGGTCGCTTCCCGTTGGGCGAGACCCCGGGTCGCGCGCTCGGCGTCCGCGCCCCGGCGGGCGACCTCGGCCTCTTGGCTCCCGAGGCTCGCGAGACGAGATTGGTAGTCCCGCGTCGCCCCTTCGTACTCGGTGCGACGCGCGTCCGCCGCGACCAGGAGATCGGCCAGCTCGGCCTCGCGTTGGGCGACCCCGGCCTCGCGCGCGGCGGCCGCGGCCTCGCGGAGGGTGGCACGCTGGACGGATGCGTCCGCCGCCTTGGAGCGCTCGGCGATCTGGCGCGCCGTGGCGCCCAATCGGGCGTTCTGGTCGTCGAGGGTCGTTTCGAGCTGCCGGAGCTGGGCCTCGCGAGCGGCGAGGTCCGCGGTCGCGACCGCGCCGGCCACGCTCGCGGCGCCCGCCGCGACCTCCCCTTCCCGGCGCAGCAATTCCTCCGTCCGCTGATCGAGCTCCCGCCGTCGTGCCTCCGCACGACGCTCGGCCTCGGAGATCGACAGCTCCCGCGGGCCCAACTCCTGCTCCCGTCGGCTCACGTCGACGTCGCGCACCGTGAGCTGGCCCTCCTGGTCGACCAGACGCTGCTCGCGGGCGGAGATCTGAGGCACCAGTCGCTGCACTTCCTGCTCGCGGAGCTCGAGCGCCTTCGACTTGTCCGAGAGGAGGCGCTCTCGCGCGTCGAGCGTCGCGATCTGTCCGGCCCAGGTCCGCTCTTTGGACACCAGCGCGTCGGAGCGGAGCCGGTAGCCTTCCTCCAGGTCATCGAGCTGCTGACGCCCGTCGCGGAGGGCGTTGTTCTGCCGCTTGATCGAGAGAAGGCTGTTCTCGACGTCGGACTCTCGCTTGACGACCGCCGCCTCGCGGAAGTGGACGACCTCTTCCTTCTGCCGGATCTCGTCCGCGAGCCGGAACATCCGGCTCTGTCCGGAGGTGATGAGCGCGCGCTCGTGGGGACGCGTGCCCG
Organism: Thermoplasmata archaeon; assembly: GCA_030039865.1. GTDB lineage: Archaea > Thermoplasmatota > Thermoplasmata > Lutacidiplasmatales > UBA184 > Lutacidiplasma. The sequence goes on along the minus strand of JASHUS010000131.1, from coordinate 18,287 downwards.
AGGTGATGAGGTGGAGAAACGATCCCGAGATGAGGTAGAGGATCGCCGCGAGGAAGAGGCTCACGGCCAGGGCCGACGAGGCGCCGGTCGTGGTCGACGGCGGGAAGAAAACGAGCAGGGCGGCCGCGACCGGTAGCACCGCCGCGAGCGCGCTCACCCACTGCCGGAGCGCCCAGTCGCTCCAGGTGAGGATCACTCCGATGAAGGCGGCGCTGATCGCCGCGAGCTCGACCGGATAGAACCACGGCATGAGCGAGAGAGCGGCGAACGGACCCACCCCCGCGATCCGCAGCCCGTAGACGAGCACGAGGCCCGCGTTCGCAAGGACCGCGCCGAACGTGACGGAGAAATGGAGTTCCCAGGGCCAGAGCTGGTACGTGTCCCACTTCGTGTAGAGCCCGACCCCCGCGACCGCCAGTCCGGCGAGCGCGGGTACGAGAAGGTAGAACGACTCGCTGACCGCGGCGGTCCCGGTCGCGCCAGTCGTCAGGGAGGGGAGGTTGGGGTAGAACAGGAGCAGCAGGATGCCGTCGAGCGCGAACGCCGCGGCGAGGACCACCGCATACAGGTGGGCGCCCCGACCGATGCGCAACTGGAGCAGGGCGTCGTCCTTCGCAAGCTCGAGGTCCTCGGGCGCTGGGACCGTGACGGATCGCGTCGCCGGAGCGGGGGTGCCCGCCTTCGTCTTGAGCGTCACCGCCGGCGGCCGATCGTCCCCCGTCGCGAACTGCGCCGGCTCGCCTAGTTAATCGTACGCTTGGACCGGTACCCGGCGCAGGGCGACGAGCACGGCCGCCGCCGAAGACCAGCGTGACTCCCGCCGGCCGAGCTCCTCTTCGACCGCGAGGAGGTTCCCCCACGCGCGATCGTTCGATCGCACAGCGGCGACGCGCTCCGCGTCCGCGCCGAGCGCGGGAGCCACGGCGAGCGATTCGAGCAACTCCCAGCCGGCCGGCGCGAGCCGCTCCCGGAGGTGGTCGATCGACCATCGCTGGAACTCGCCGTCCCGGTCCTTCCGACGCGGCTCGCGCCGGTACCCTTCTCGCTCGATGCGAGGGAGCAGCGCCGCGGGCGGCGCCGCGAGGAGCCGGCCCACGCTTCGGACCGGAAGCCGACCGAGATACCGGGACGACTCACCCGGACCCGGCGCGATCTCGAGGATTAGATGGCCCCCCGGGCCCACCAGGGCGGCTGTAGCGTCCAACAGTTCGCCCGATCGCCCGGCGGCGAAACCGAGCGAGTTGCCGAGCACGGCGACGGTCCCGAACGCACCCGGTCGGAACGGAGGGACCGCCGCGTCCGCGCGGACGCAATCCGGCAACGGCGGACCTTCGGGAGGCGGCGCCCACTTCTCCGCCAAGCGTTCGAGCACTTCGTGGGACAGGTCGAGCGCGACCGTACGGCCCGCGGCCGCCGTGATCGCGCCCGTGAACCGGCCCGGGCCGGATCCGACGTCGAGCGACCAAGTCGACTTCCTCGCGTTACGCTCGATGAATCGCTCGCGAAGAATGCGGAAGAGATCGCGCTGCGGCGTGCCTTCGTACCGGCGCCACTCCCGCTCGATCCGGTACCGGTCGGCCTGCAGGAAACGGTCCCGCGCCGTCGGCCCGCCCGCGCCGGCCGACCGATGGGCGGGCGGCGATCGAGGGGTACGCTTCGGGTTCACGATCCCCCGGTGCCGATTGAAGAACCCACCTTTATATCGGGCCCCACTAGCCGGATTCAGCGCACGAGGTCGAAAGCACGTGGCGGCCGAACCGGAAGTACCGGGCGAGCGATACGGGCCGCTCGTCCACCGCTCGGTCCACCACGGAGCGACCCTCTGGATCGTCGGCGTCCTGGTGTTCATCCTCGGGATGATCCTGACGCAGGTCGGCTGGGACCTCCGCGCCGGCAACCCGTCCTACAACCTCGCGCACAACTACATCAGCGATCTCGGCGCGATCAACTGCGGTGAGCTCGCCGGGCGCTACGTCTGTTCGCCGTGGCACCTGGTCTTCAACGCCTCGATCGTGATCATGGGGCTGTGCCTCATCGTCGGCACCATCCTGATCACCACCGCGTTCCCCGCTCGGGCCACGCGACGGATCGGTCTCGGCTTCCTCGTGCTGGCGGGCTTCGGGGCGATCGGCGTGGGGTTCTCGCCCGAGGACTACAACCTCACCGTCCACATGATCTCGGCGCTCATCGCCTTCCTGTTCGCGAACCTCGCCCTCGTGGTCCTCTCGCTGTCCATGTTCCGCGATACGCGCTGGTCCGGTTTCCGAGCGTTCACGATGATCTGCGGGGTCGTCGGCTTCGTCGCGCTCATCCTGTTCGTGGCGAAGGCGTGGACCTGGGGCGGTGTCTGGGGCGACTGGGGGGTCGGCGGGATCGAACGGACGATCGTGGCCCCCGTCCTCCTGTGGGCGCTCGTCGCGGCGATCCACCTTCTGCGCATCCGGGCCTACGCTCCGCGCGGCGTGACGCACGCGAGCGGTTCGGCCTAGCGGCTGCGGCCTCGAGCGGTCCCGGGACCGATGGCCGCCCCGGAACGGTCCACCTGCCCGCTCTGCGGGGGGCGACTCACCGAGCCGATCAGCGGCGAAGTCCACTGCTACGTCGCGTGCACGCGCTGCGGCGAGCGCTTCGACCTCAACGATCCTCGCCTCGGCCCGGCGTGAGATCTCGGTCCGACGGGATCCGATCCGCTCGCGCTAGGTCGTCTCGCCGAACCGACGGATGTCCTCGGGACCGGCCTTCTTCTCGACGGGCCCGGCGCCTTGCACCTGAACGCGGATCTGCTCGACGACCTCGGGGTTCGCGAGCGTCGTGATGTCGCCGTAGTCCATCGAGTTCGAGATCGACGCGAGCACGCGGCGCATGATCTTCCCCGACCGGGTCTTCGGCATGTCGGGGACGATGCGGACCGTGCGCGGTCGCGCGATCTTTCCGATCTCGGTCTCGATCGCCTTCGTCACCTTGTCGGCGACCGCCTGGTCGGCTTTGATGCCGGGCTTGAGGGCGATGTACACCTCGGGAACCCGACCGCGCTCGGGGTCGACGATCGGGACGACCGCCGCCTCCGCGACCTCGGGCACGGTGAGGCACGCGGACTCGAGCTCTTTGGTCCCGAGGCGGTGCCCCGCGACGTTGATCACGTCGTCGATGCGGCCGAGGATGCGGATGTAGCCGTCCTTGCCGATCAGCGCGCCGTCGCCGGCGAGCCACGGCCAGTCGCGCCAATCCTTCGAGTTCTTGTCCTTGTTGTACTTCCCGTAGTACTGCCGGACGAACCGCTCGGGGTCGCCCCAGATCGTCTGCATGATCCCGGGCCAGGGATTGCGGATGCAGATGTTGCCGGCCTTGCTCGATCCCGGCGGGATCTCCTTCCCGTTCTCGTCGAAGATGATCGGGTAGATGCCCGGCATCGGCGGGCCGGTGCTGCCCGGCTTCATGGGGTCGATCGCCGGCTTCGTCGAGCAGAGGAATCCGCCGGTCTCGGTGAGCCACCAGGTGTCCGTGATCGACGCCTGGCTCCGCCCGACCGTCCGATAGTACCAGAGCCACGCCTCGGGCTCGATCGGCTCGCCGACCGTGGTCATGCACTTGAAGCGGAGGTTGTACTTCTTCGGCTCGTCGGGTCCGAGCTTCCGCAGCATCCGGATCGCCGTCGGCGACGTGTGGAAGATGTTCACGTTCAGGCGCTCGGCGATGCGCCAGGGACGACCGGCGTCGGGGTGCGTCGGAACGCCCTCGTACATCACGGTCGTCGCGGCGAGCGCGAGCGGACCGTACACGATGAACGAGTGGCCGGTGATCCAGCCGATGTCGGCCATGCACCAGTAGATGTCCGTGGGGTGGATGTCCTGGATGAACTTCGACGCGGCGGTCACGTACGAGAGATAGCCGCCCGTCGAGTGCTGGACGCCCTTCGGCTTGCCCGTCGAGCCGCTCGTGTACATCAGGAAGAGCGGCGCCTCGGCGGGCATCGAGACCGGCGCGACTCGGGCCCCCGCGTGCTTCTTCAGGAGTTCGTCGACGATGAAGTCGCGCCCCTCGACCAGGGGCGTCGAGCTCGCGCTCTTCTCCCGGAAGCGCCGCCAGATCAGGACCTTCTCGACCTTGGTCCCCTCCGCCTCGGCCTTCTTGACGGCGATGTCGGCCGCCACTTTGTGGTCGATGACCTTGCCGGAGCGGTAGTACCCATCCATGGAAATCAGCACGCGGCTTCCCGAATCGACGATCCGGGCGCCGCACGCCTCGCCGCTGAACCCCCCGAACACCACGGAGTGGATCACGCCGAGGCGGGCGCAGGCGAGCATGGTGACCGGAAGCTCGGGCACCATCGGCATGTGGATCGTGACCCGGTCGCCGGTCTTGAGACCGCAGAAGTCGCGAAGGACCGCCGCCATCTCGTTGACGCGGGCGTAGAGCTCCTGGAACGTGATCGCGACGACCGGCTCGCTCTCGTCCTCGGAGACCCAGAGGATCGCCGCCTTGTTCCCGTACTTCTCGAGATGCCGATCGACGCAGTTGTACGAGACGTTCAGCTTCCCGCCGACGAACCACTTCCAGAACGGTGCGTTGCTGCTATCGAGCGTCGTCGTCCAGTACTTGTCCCACGAGAGGAGGTCGGCGTACTCCCGGAAGCACTCCGGGAAGTTCTTCTCCGAGAACCGCTCGACGATCGACGGGTCGGTCAGGTTCGCCTGGCCGATGAACTTCGGGATCGGATGGAAGTATTCCTCTTCCTTCCAATGGACCGCGATCTCGGCCTCGGTCAGGCGCATCTCGTCGTCCTTGCTCGGCGCGTCCGTGTGAGCTTCCGCCATGATGGAGAAACCCCTGTCGTCGGCGCGACGCGGCCCGGAGTTATACCTGTTACCCCTTCGCACGCTACGGTGTATCGGGGTGGGCCGCCCGCGCCGCGCCCGGATGATTTACGTCGGCCGACGAGAGCGGGTTCGCGCCGCCGCCGGATACGAACGCCTCTTAAACCCCCGCCATGTTTCGTTCCTCCCAGTGCCTTATGCCCGGGACGGGTCATACCCCCGAACGACCCGAGAAAACGGTGCACCTGAGGATCGATCCGAATGACGAGTCGACGACGCTCGAGGACGTCCTCACCCGCATCTCCGAGCTCCAGCGAAAGCACCCCGACCGGGAGGTCTTCTTCGACGGCGACGAGTACGCCATCTGTTCCCGGCCGAAACGGGCACGACCGAGTCCGGCCCACTGAGGTCGGCGAGCTCGGCAGCCCCCTCCTGCTCGTCAATCTGAAGACGTATCCGGGCCACCTCGGCCCCGCCGCCGACCGGACGGCGCGGCTGCTCGAGGAGCTCGGGAGCGCGCACGCGGTATCGGTCGCGATCGCCCCGGCGACTCCCGACCTCGGCCGCGTCGCGGCCTCGGTGTCGATCCCGGTGATCGCTCAGCACGTCGACCCCGTGGACGCCGGAGCGCGTACCGGATTCGTCCCGCCGGAAGCCGTTCGCGCGGCCGGGGGCTGGGGGAGCATCGTCAATCACTCGGAACATCCTCTGCCCTTCGCCACCTCGGCACGCGCGGTCGAGGGCCTGCGCGCCCTCGGATTGGTCGCGGTCGTGTGCGCGCGCGACGTCGCGGCCGCCCGACGGCTCGCGCGGCTTTCCCCTCCCTTCCTCGCCGTCGAACCACCGGAACTGATCGGGGGCGACCGAGCCGTCTCGACCGCCCGACCCGAGGTGGTCTCGGGCTCGGTCGAAGCCGTCCGATCGGTCGCGCCGGGCACCCGAGTCCTCTGCGGCGCGGGTGTCCACGACCGTCGGGACGTCTCCAAAGCGCTCGAGCTCGGAAGTTCGGGCGTCCTCGTCGCGAGCGCCGTGACCCGGGCGGCGGACCCGCGCGCCGCGATCGAAGAACTGCTCACCGGATTCTAGGCCGGGCCGCTATCGGGCAGGATTCGGGGAGCGGCACCCTTCATCAACCCCGCCGGGTTCCCCGGGAGGCCGAGCGACGTCGGGATCGTGCGCGATGAGCGAGAAGGAGCGCAAGCCGGCCCGCCGTCCTCGCACGAAGTCCGGCCGGAGCCGCACGACCGGTCGAGGGCGGGGCAAGCCCCGGGTCCGGCGGAGTTCCGTGCCTCGGGTCGATCGGACCTCGCAGCTCGACGAGCTCCCGGAAGCCGGCGTCCGGACGCCCGGCGGACCGGCCGCCATCCCGACGGGACCCGAGGCCGCGCCTCGGCCGCTGCACGTCGTCATGGTGGGCTGGGAGTTTCCACCGCACCATTCCGGTGGGCTCGGCGTTCACTCGTATGAGATGACCCGCGAGCTGACGCGGCTCGGTCATCGCGTCACGTTCCTCACTCCCTTCACCGGGCCGTTCACGCCCGTACCGGGGGTCGAGTTCCGCTATCCGGGGCAACCGAGCGGCTCCACGCGGGTCGAGTACCCCCCCGCCTACTGGACGGGTGGAACGCCGGACAGCCCGTTCATCGATGCCACCGACGGGTACAACGCGTGGGTGGCCGAGCGGGACGATCTCGGGTCCGTCGACGTCGTGCACGTACACGACTGGTTCGGGACGGTCGGCGCGCGCGAGCTCGCCCGGCGGCTGCACTGCCCGCTCGTCATGACGGTCCACTCGACCGAGTACGATCGCTCGCTCGGTCATCCGTGGGATCACATCCTCGAGCGCGAGCAGATCGGCATCTCGGCGGCGACCCGGATCATCGCGGTCAGCCGCCATTTGCGCCAGCAGCTGATCGATCGGTACCACGCGGATCCCGCGCGCGTGCGCGTCATCTACAACGCCGTGCGCCCGACCGAGCGGCTCGAGCGCATCGACCCGACGAAGCGCTTCATCCTCTACGTCGGGCGGCTCGCGGCGATGAAGGGCGTCGACACGTTCCTGCGAGCCGGCGCCCGGATCGCCGAGACGTTCCCCGACGTGCTCTTCGTCGTCGCCGGCGAGGGGCCGGAGTACGGCCGGCTCATCTACCTCGCGACGCGCCTCGGGATCGGCGAGCGCGTGATGTTCCTCGGGAAGGTCTCCGACGAGGAGCGGGAGCTCCTCCTTTCGGGCGCCTCGGTCTTCGTACTTCCGAGCGTCGTGGAACCGTTCGGGATCGCCGCGCTCGAGGCGATGGCCGCCGGCACCCCCACGATCATCTCGAAGACGAGCGGCGTGGCCGAGGTGAGCTCGTCGTCGTTCCGCGTCGACTTCTGGGACGTCGACGAGTTCGCGAGCCGGATGGCGGAGCTGCTCGAGTACCCGACCCTGCGCGCGACGATGGGCGCCCAGGGCCGCTGGGAAGCGCTGCGCGAAGGATGGCCCGAGCGCGCGCGGGAGACGGTGGGCGTCTACCTCGAGGCGATGCGCGCGGTCGGTCTTTCGATCTGATCCGAGCGCGACCGGCGCCGCGCCCGCTCTCGTTAAGGAGCCCGGGTCCGTCCGCGGATTCCGCGATGAAGATCGTCTTCTATCTTCACCTGCACCAACCGTGGCGGCTCGCCCGGTTCCGGTACCTCGACCTCGGATCGGGACGTTCGTACTTCGACCTCGAACGCAACCTCGCGATCTTCCGCGGGATCGCGGACCGCTGCTATCGTCCCGCGCTCGACCGCCTGCTTCGGCTCCTCGAGTCGCGACCGGAGTTTCGCCTCAGTCTATCCGTGACGGGAACGTTCGTCGAGCAGGCCCGTCTCGCGGCCCCCGATGTACTGGACCGTCTGCGCGCCCTGCAGCGGACCGGCCACGTGGCCTTCCTGGCCGAGACGTACTACCACTCGCTCGCGTTCCTCGTGCCACCGCCCGAGCTCGCGGAAGAGGTCGCGCAACACCGGGCCCTCCTGCGTACCGAGTTCGGAGCGCACGCGAAGATGCTCCGAATGACCGAGCTCGCGTACTCGGACGACCTCGCCCGGTTCGCGGAAGGCGAGCGGTTCCGCGGGATGCTCGCGGAAGGTTGGGAGGGCGCTCTCCGCGGCGAGCCCCCGACGTATCCGTACTGCGCGGCCAACGCTCCGACCGTGACGCTGCTCCTCCGTCACTATCACCTCAGCGACGACGTCGGCTTCCGGTTCTCGTCGACCGGCTGGAATGAGTATCCGCTGACGGCCGACAAGTACGCGCGTTGGCTGGCGGCCACGCCCGGGGAGATCCTCGGCCTCTTCATGGACTTCGAGACGTTCGGAGAACACCACTCGGCGAAGACCGGGATCCTCGAGTTCCTCTCCGCGCTCCCGGGGGAAGTCGCGCGCCACCCGAACCTCGGCTGGGCGACCGTCGAGGAAGCCGCCGAGCTTCCGCCCCGCGCGCCCATCAGCGTTCCCTACACGATGAGCTGGGCTGACCAGAATCGGGACCTCGGGGCCTGGCTCGGCAATGACCTCCAGCGATCGGCGTTCGAGGCCGTCAAGAAGGTCGGTCTCGTCGCACGCCAGTCGAAGGACCCGGCCATCCTCGACGACTGGCGGAAGCTGCTCACGTCCGACCACTTCTACTACATGTACGTCAGCGGGCACGGCGCGGACCAGGGCGTCCATCAGTACTTTTCGAGCTACGACAGCCCGTACGACGCCTACGCGAATTACATGAACGCGCTCACGGATCTTCGGCGACGCGCGCTCGAGCGACTGGGCGTGCCGATGCTGAAGTGACCCGCGTCCCGCGCCGGTTCGCGTCCCGCGGACGCCCGCGGATTGCGCGAGTATATGCGCCGGGACGGACTACGTCGGTCTCTGGGTGTCGCGCGGCGTGATTCGCTGGAGAGAAGTCCCCCGCTCCGGCCGACCCGACCCGGGTTCGGCACGCGCGGTTGAGTCCCCCGGTGACGTGAGATCGAAATGATCGCGAGCGGTAACGCCGGAACGTCGAACCCCCCCACGAACCTCCCCGCCGAGAGCGTGCCGCCCGCGAGCCCGCCGCCGGCTGCCGCGCCCGCGGCTCGTCCGCCTTCGGGGTCCTCGCGACCGCGGAACGTTCGACCGATGCTCATCGTGGTCGCAGCGGTGGTCGTGGTCGTGGTGCTCGTCGTCGCACTCTTCGCGAGCGGTGTCATTTCGATCGGTCGCTCGAGCTCGTCGAGCGGTGCGAGCGCCACCTACCTCTCCGCCGCGAGCCCGGCAGACAACTACGCAGCCGGTCTACCGGGCGGACCTTGGAATCTCGTGGAGGCATTGGGATGGAACATCGAGCTCCCGTACTCCAACGCGAGCTCATACAGCGGATGCGACCTCACCGGCGGGAGCGGCGGGATCTCGATCCCCGCCCACTCCGGCAACTACTCGGACGGATCGGTATCGGCGTGGGGCTTCGCCTACGTGAACACCGCGCGAACCTCGGTGCTTCTGCTCGAGTACGCGAACGGCGGAGTCACGGAGATCGGTTCCGGTGCAAACTCTACCGCGTGCCCGCTCGGGCTCCTGCCGCCTCTTCCGGCGGCCGGTATCCAAGACTCCAGCACGGTGTCGACGACGTTCCTCAGTTCACCGGCGGTGGCGGCGTTCGTCGCGACTCACCAATCCGCGAACGCGACCTACGTGTTGGTCGCTAGCCCGAGTTCGTCGGGAGGAGGTCTCGTCTACACTCCGCTTTGGGTGCTGGACTACTCGACCTGCAGTGCGACCCCGGGCACCGGTCCCTCCATCGGTACGACCGTCGAGGGCTTCGTGAACGCGACATCGGGGGCGCTCGAGGGCGGCGTGTACAACACCTCCATGTTCGATTGCCCCTACTCCGCGCCGTCGAGCACCGCGCCGCTCGGGACCGAATTCGCCTGGGGCGTACCGACCAATGCGACCGGGCAGGCGTTCGCGCAGTGTCCGGAGACCCAAGGAGAATACTGCTACACGGTCGAGGTTGCGGGCGCTTCGAGCTCCGTCACCACGTCGGATATCTCCCTCGCTCTTCGCAACTCCGCGGGCGCGACCGTGGCATGGCCCTCCGGAATCCTGGTCTCCCTCGTCGCTCCGACGAGCCCGGACACGGTGGCGACCTACTCGACCTCGAGCGAAAGCTGGATCGACAACTCGACGTTCAGCGGTGGACTCGAAGGGGGAGACACGGTCGTGCTCTACTCTCCCAGCGGTCTGCTCGGTGACGAACTCGTGGCCGTCGGGGAGCATAGCCTCACCGGAGACGTGCCGTCGAACGCCTTCAGCTGACCCATCCCCACCGGCAGCCGGCCGCGAGCGCCGGGGCGAACGGTTCGGGCTCGTCGCGGCCGGTGTGAGCGCCCGAATGAACTGTTCGTTCAGGCCTGAACGCCGAACGAATCGAGGAACGACCACCAGGCCCCGAGTGACTCCCGGCACCCGCGCAGGGCGGCCGCCGCGGCGGCCGGGTCAGCCCGAAGGTAGTGGGCGAGGAGCTTGCGCTCCGCCGCCGAGTGTTCCACATCCGCGCTCGTGTGGACCCGGAAGAACTCGTGAGCGGCCTTCGAGGTGACCCCGTAGTTCGCCCGGAGCCCTCGGGACTTCTCCGCCGCGACCTTCGGAAACTGGGATTCGTAAGCGTAGATCGCGCCCAGCGCCGACGGCGCCGAACCGGAGATCGCGTGGCGCTCGTAGACGTCGAGCAGACCTCGCGTCGCGGGCCGGGGTCGGCGCGCCGACACCGAGGCGCCGATCGATCGGGCGAAGTCCATCCACAGCTCGGGATGCGTCGGTCGGCGACCCTCCTCGTCCACGAGGTTTTCGAGGAGCACCCGTCGATCGTCCGGGCGCTCGATCCGAGCATAGGCCCCCGCGACGTAGCGCGGAAAGTTGACCTCGAAGTGGTAGTACTGACCCGCATAGTCGCGCAAGGTCTCGAACGGGAGGGTGCCGTTCGACCACGCGGTATAGAACGGATGCTTCAGAAGGTGACGGCGGTCGACCAAGCGATCGAGATCCCGGACGCTGGGCATGTTGGGTCGAATCGCCCCGGCTTGTCAAGGTTTCGGGGCCCAGGGGGCGTGCTCGCGACGCAATGCCGGTTCGCCGAAAGCAATCCTCTGACACGGACCCGCCGAATATCCACGAACCGAACAGTTAAACGAGCCCTTCCCTCGTGAATCGTCGATGACGTCGTCCCCGGCGTCCGTTACGCCGACGTCCGTCACGGTGGCGCGATGATCACGGAGGTCGCGGGCAACGGCCGTATCCTGCTCACCGTCAACGAAAACGGGGACTGGAACGAGCTCTTCTACCCCTTCCCGGGGCAGTTCCAGCAGTTACGGGAGGCGCGCGTCGGACTCTACGACGTCTCGAGCTCGAAGTTCGCGTGGCTGCGGCGCGGCAACGGCTACACCGCCCGGCAAGAGCCCTTCGGCCCCGGTCACCTCCCCGAGACCGTCTGGACGAGCTCGGGAGTGCAGATGTCGGTGCGCGATCACGTGCACCCCAACCACGACTTGATCGCCCGCGTGTACCGGGTGCGCGCGAATCCCGGCCGGACGATGCGCCTGTTCGCCTACCACGCGTTCCAGATCGCGGAATCGATGTACCAGGACACCGCGTACGTCGACCCGAGATCGACCTCGCTCGTCCACTACAAGCGCGGGTTCTTCTTCCAGTTCTTCGCCGACCCGCCGTTCTCCCGGGCGGTGTGCGGCGAGCACACACTGAAGGGTTTGCGGGGGACGTACGTCGACGCCGAGGACGGACGGCTCGAGGGCCGTCCCGTGGCCCACGGCGCGGCCGACAGTGTGATGGAGTGGGACCTCGAAGCCGTCCCGGATCAGGACGTGGAGATCCGCCTGTTCCTCGCCGCCGGGCGCACCCTGCCCGGGGTCCACCAGATCCGGGAATACGTGCAGCGGGGCGGATCGGAGCGGTTCATCCGAGAGTCCGAGGCGTTCTGGGAGACGTGGGTCCAGCGCCGGCTTCCGAACCCTCCCCGCGGGCTGAGCGAGCTCGGCAGCGCGGTGTACCGGTCGAGCGTGCTCCAGTTGCGACACTGCACGGGCTCCAACGGAGCGATCATTGCGTCCCCGGACACCCGCTCGCTCGTCGCGGCCGGGGACACGTACAACTACTGCTGGTGGCGGGACGGCGGGTTCATCGCGAAGGCGATGGACGAGGCCGGGCTCTACGAGAACGCGGGTCGGTTCCTCGAGTTCGCTCGGCAGTGTCAGAGCGCGGACGGATCCTACTTCCATCGTCACTTCCCCGATGGGGCCATCGGCAGCACGTGGCACCCGCCCCCGTTCCTCCAGATCGACCAGACCGCGACGGTGATCGCGGCGATCTGGCACCACTTCAAACGGGGCGGAGATCCCGACATCCTGCTCGACTTCTGGCCCGTCGTCAAGGCCGCCGCGAGCTTCCTGGCGCGATTCCGCGACGCGGCGACCGGCCTCCCCGCGCCGAGCTTCGATCTGTGGGAGGAGCGGATGGGGATTCACATCTACTCGACCGCCGCGGTCGCGCACGCGCTCGAGCGCGCCGCCCGCATTGCGGCGGAGATCGGCAAGGAGCCGTCGCATTGGCGACGCGCCGCCGGCGAGATCTCGCAGCGCGCGGTCGAGCTGTTCTGGGACGGCGAGCACGACCGGTTCGTGCGATCCCTCGCTCCACGCGATGACCGCCTCGACTCATCGGTCCTGCTCGCGCTCAAGCTCGGGCTGTTGCCTTGGGACGATCCACGCGCGCGGACGGCGGTCGACGGGATCGAGCGGCGGCTGTGGTGCGCGGAGCAGGGGGGTCTCGGCCGGTATGAGGGCGATCAGTACTACGGGCGCGAGAACCCATGGATCATCTGCACCCTGTGGCTGGCCGAGGCTCGGCTCCGGCTGGGGAACCGGGAGCGCTGTCGAGAACTGATCGAGTGGTCGGCGGCGCACGCGACGCCGACCCGACTTCTCCCCGAGCAGATCGACCGAGCCTCGGGAGAGCCCAAGAGCGCGACGCCGCTGACGTGGTCCCACTCGACGTTCGTCGACGTCGTCCACAAGTATGCCGAGTCCGAAGTCGAGGGCGCGATCGAGGACGAGTGAACAATCCGCCGTGGGCTAGGCGTCCTCCACCTAACGCAAAGTGACCCGCGCCGGCACGCTGAGTATTTCGTCATTTCGTACAACTTATACGGCATCGCGACCTCGCGCGTCGCATGGTAGCACAGCCCACGGAAGCAACCACTTCCCCTCCGGCCCCGCCGCCTCCAACGGCGGGTCAGGAGTACACCCGCCGGATGCGGCGCATGTCGGCTGTATGGGCCATCATCGTCGTCATTGTGGCGGTCGCGGCTGGCCTGGGCGGATTCTACTACGGAAAGGGTCAGGCGACCGGATCGACGAACGTGACCGTGACGTACTACGACGACCTCGCGAGTTCGGAAGCGTCGTTCATGACCGGTACATTGATCCCGATGTTCGAGGCGCAGTATCCGAACATCCACATCAACTACGTCAACATCGACGCCTCCGACATGGTGACGAAGATCACCGCGCTCGTGCAGGCGGGCAGTGTCGGCACGACCCTGATCGCGGAAGATAATCTCGACATCGGAGAGCTCATCTACGGTCCGCCGACCGCCGGCGGTACGGGCAACATGACCTACCTCCAGAACATCTCGGCGATCGCGCCATACATCGAGCCGCCGTCGATGATCCCGAGCATGACCGCGCTCACGAACTACGAGCCGACCTCTTACGGCGGCGCGACGTACTTCATTCCGTTCCGCGCGAACACCCCGCTCACCTTCGTCAACTGGACGACGCTGAACTCGGCCGGGATCACGAGCCTGCCGTCCACGACCGGACAGCTGCTCGCGGATGCCGCGGCCCTCTACCACACCACGGGCAGTGGCCAGGTGATGTTCCAGGGCGGCGAGCCGGCGAGCGCGAGCACCTCGACCGAGACGTTCCAGTGGCAGGTGCAGTTCGGCGGCAACCCGATGGTCTTCAACGACGCCGGGGACGTGGCGGCGCTATCGTACCTGTACAACCTGAGCAAATACATGAACCCGAGTTACACCTCGGCGTACTGGGCGACGTACGCAGGGCTCGCCAACGGGGAGTACTCGATCCTCGACTACCAGTGGCCGTACATCTACCCGCTCCTGACCGCGGGCAACGCCACCCTCCGCGCGATGTCGCCGTCGGAGCTCGGCGTCTACCCGGGCCCGAACGGTACCAGCGCGCAGTACGGTGCGGACCACGTGATCGGCGGTGATGTGCTCGCCATCCCGAAGGGCGCGACGAACATGTGGGCGATCCAGCTGTTCGCGCAGTTCCTGCTCTCCACGAAGGCGCAGCAGCTGATGATGATCGACACGAGCAACCCGGCCGTTAACGCGCAGGCCTACGTCGGGCTCCCGTCGAACCTGTCGACCATCGACACCGCGATCCTGGCGGCCCTCGACCACCCCGTCTTCCGGCCGCCCGTGCCCTGGATCGGGGAGTGGAACGACCTGTTCTACAACGACATCTGGACCCCGGTCTTCCTCAACGGCGGCGGACTCGGCTCGGTCCAGTCGTCGGCGAACACGGCCAACTCGGCGATGGTCGCTTACCTCACGGCGAACTACGGTTCGGGAGTCGCGGGACAGTACACCGCGGGTGACTTCGGACCCCTCTACGCCTGAGCGGTGGGCCGAGCGAGGAGCGAAGAGATCGAAGGACACGGCGAGGGACGCCGCTCGCAGATCTCCGAGGAACCCCTTCCTTCATGACGGGGCCTCCGGGCACGCTCGCCGCGCGCGCCGGGGCCCCGCGGAGCTTTTGGTCGCGTCACCGGGAGACGATCGTCCCGTTCCTCTTCGTGGTCCCGGCGCTCATCTACGTCGGCGCCTTCGCCTTCTACCCGGCGTACGACGCGATCGCGCTCAGCTTCCGGACGCCGATCCTCTCGTTCACGACGTACAACTATCAGTCGCTCGTCGGCGAAGGCCTCTACTCGTGGGTCGAGGCGACGCTCATCGTCACGGCTGGCGCGCTCGCGCTGCAGTTCGGCCTCGGCCTCGGGATCGCGACCCTCCTGACGCAGACGTTCCGGGGGAAGGCCGTCTACGGGGCCCTGATGATCCTGCCGATCGGCATCGCGACCGTCGTCGGCGCGTACACGTTCTCGCAGATCCTCCCCCCGCAGGGCGGGTACGCGAACTCGATCCTCGCGCTCTTCGGCGCCGCGCCCGTCGACTGGACGTCGCCGAACTCGATGGCGATCCTCTCCGTCATCCTCGCGGATAGCTGGAAGAACTTCGCGCTCGTCGTCATCATCCTCGTCGCCGGGTACGCCTCCATTCCACGGACGCTCTATCTCGCGGCGGCGATCGACGGCGCCGGCCCGATCCGACGGTTCCTCTACGTCACGCTGCCGAACCTGCGTGGCTACATCGTCATCGCGCTGCTCATCCGCGGCGCCCAGGAGTTCAACATCTTCCAGGTCGCCTACGTGATGATCCCCGGCGGGCCGACGCTCCTCACCGTCGCGGTCTACTCGAACTGGGAGGACGTCAGCACGTTCTACCAGGCGACCGCCGCGGCCGCGATCCTCCTCGGCATCATTTCGATCTTCATCGTCGCGGTGATCCTGATCGGAGGGCGACGTCGATGACCAAACGGCGCAAGATCACCGCGTCGCGCGTCGGCCTCTACCTCGCCGTGATCGTCACGTCGGTCTTCGTCGCGTTCCCGATCTACATCATCTTCCTGCTCGCGCTCGTCCCGACGAAGTACACGATCTACTCCGCCCGGCCGCCCCTGATCCCGCCGACGATCTCGTTCGTGGAGCTCCAGGCGGCGATCAGCTCGCCGGGATTTGCCGGCGCGGTCAGCCTCTCGCTCGAGGTCGCCTTCATGGTCGGCGGGCTCGCCCTCGCGATCGGCATCCCGACCGCGTACGGGCTCAGCCGGCTCGGGTCGCGCCTCGCCTACGGACTCACGACCGTGCTGTTCGTCGTGAACATGATGCCGTCGATCACGATCGCGATCCCGCTCACGGTGCCGTTCATCAAGTACGGCCTCTACGGCTCGCCGATCTCGATCGCGCTCGCGCAGGAGCTCCTCGCCCTGCCGATCACGACGTTCCTGCTCGTGGGCGCCTTCCAATCGTTGCCCCGGGAGATCGAGCAGCAGGCACGCGTCGACGGGGCCAACCGGGCGACCGCGATCTACCGCATCCTCGTGCCGCTCATCGCGCCCGCGATCGTCGCGAGCTTCCTGCTCGCCTGGATGCTCAGCTGGGACGAATCGACCTTCGCGCTCATCCTCGGGAACCTCAATCCGCCGACGCTCCCCGTCCTGATCTTCCTCTCCGTCACGGGCCGGGGCAACCCGACCCTGGCGGTCGCCTTCTCGCTGATCGCGACGATCCCCGTCGTGATCCTCACGGTCCTTCTGCAGAAGTATCTGCGCGGGGAAGACCTCGCGTCGGGGATTCGAGGATGACGGCACAGTTGGAACTGGATCACGTATCGAAGCACTTCGGCGACCGGGTCATCGCGGAGGACGTCTCGCTCGCGGTCGATCCGGGCGAGTTCTTCGTGATCCTCGGTCCGTCCGGCGAGGGCAAGTCGACCTTCCTGCGGATGATCGCGGGCATCGAGACGGTCGACTCCGGCGAGATCCGCATCGCGGGGACGGACGTGACCGAGCTGCCGCCCAACAAGCGACGGATCGCGATGGTGTTCCAGAACTACGCGCTCTATCCGAACATGAGTGTGTACAAGAACATCGCGTTCCCGCTGAAGATGCAGTTCTTCAGCCGGGACGAGATCGAGCCGAAGGTGCGCGACGCCGCGCGCACGCTCGGGATCACCGAGATCCTGGATCGGCGCCCCAACCAGATCAGCGGGGGCCAGCAGCAGCGGGTCGCGCTCGCCCGCGCGATCGTCCGCTCGCCGTCGCTCTTCCTGCTCGACGAGCCGCTCTCCAATCTCGACGCCCGCGTCCGGTTCAGCGCCCGCGCGGAGCTGAAGAAGATCCAGCGCGACCTCGGGCAGACGTTCATCTACGTCACGCACGACCAGAAGGAGGCCGAGAGCCTCTCCGACCGGACGGGGGTCCTCCACCTCGGCCGCTTCGAGCAGATCGGCCCGTTCCACGACATCTACGAGACCCCCACGTCCCACTGGGTCGGCGACTTCGTCGGCGACTTCCCGATGAACTTCCTCCCGGAGCCAAGCGGACCCAACGAAATCGGGTTTCGGACGGAGTGGATCGATATCGGTTCGGGCCCGTACTCCGCGGTCGTCGAGGTCGCCGAGCGCCAGGGCGATCTCGTCTCGCTCCTGTGCCGGGCGCCCGGCGGCCAGCGGGTCTTCCTCACGACCCTCCAGATGCCGACGATCGGCGAGACGATCCACTTCGGACTGCGCCAATCGCTGCGGTTCGACGCGAAGGGCCAGCGGATCGAGGGCGGGACGACCGGAGCGCTGCCGGCGCACTGACCGCCCCGTCGCGCGCTCCGATCGGTGCCGGCCCGACGCCAGCCTTAATCTAGGAGCGCTCGCCACGCCGGCCCGTGAGCGCGCCATCGAGCGAGACGCCGCGCCCGCCCCGGTGGCGCACGCCGCGGTTCTGGCTCCTCGTCTTCGTGGTCGCGTTCTTTGCGGTCTCGACCTGGGCCGGCATCGCCTGCTACTCGAACTTCCAGTTCGCCAACAACACGGACGCGGGCATCATCACACAGGCCGTCTCGTCGACGACGTACCACCGCTACGCTCCGTTCTTCGAGTCGTACGACTGCATGGTGAAGACGCGCTGCTCGTTCCTGCTCGTGCACCCGGGGGTCGTCCTCTATGCCGCGACTCCGTTCTACGCGCTCGCCCCCTCGACGATCACCTTGTTCGTGCTGCGATCCGCCCTCGTCGCGGTCTCGGCGGTCCCGCTCTACTGGCTCACCCGGCAGGTCACCGGTTCGGGCTGGAAGGCCCTCCTCGCGGCGGGGATCTTCCTCGTCTGGGCCCCCAGCTACCTCGGGGACGCATTCTCGCTCCATCTCGAGACGCTCCTCCCGCTCGAGATGTTCACGCTCGCGGCGCTCTGGGTCGCGGGTCGGTACCGGCTGGGCCTCTTCGTCGCGCTCCTTTCGTTCCTCACGATCGAGGTCGCGCCGATCTTCACCTTCCTGATCGGAGCCTTCTTCCTCTTGCCCCTCGTTGGGCTGGGGCTCCGCCGGCCCTGGCGACGTACGGATCCCGCGACCCCCGCTTCCCCCGGCCCCCGCGGCGCCTTCGCCGGTTGGTGGACGGCGTTACGCGAGGGGCTCCTCCGACGGGATGTCCGGTACGCGCTCGCGCTGATGGGCGTCTCGATCGTCGCCTACCTCGCTCTCCTGACCTTCATGAACGTCTGGGGACCGGGTCTCCTCGGCGTGATCTCCCCCGCGCTCCCGCCG
>JASHUS010000014.1 GCA_030039865.1 Thermoplasmata archaeon | reverse complement strand
GGTACGTATGGCGGCGGGGGCGGCCAAGGCAACTCCGGCGGGAACGGGGGCACGGGCGGTAGCGGCGAGGAAGGCGGCTCCGGCGGTCCTGGCGGTTCGGGGGGCAACGGCGCCAGTGCCGGCAATGTCGCCGGACCCGGAGGGAACGGCGGGGCCTCTGGCGCGGCCGGCGCATCGGGCTCGGGCGGCGCCGGTGGACCGGGAGGTGCCGGAGGGGCCGGCGGCCCGGGAGGCCTCGCGGAGGGCGGAGCGCTCGCGAACGCGGGTACGGCCTCTCTCACAAGCGATCTGTTCCTGAACGACTTTTCGGACGGGGGCAACGGCCAGTCCTCGGGCGAGGGAGGGTTCGGGGGTAACGGTGGGACCGCCGGCGGCACCGTCACCAACAACCCCGGCGGGAACGGCGGGGCCGGAACCTACGGCGTGGGAGGCGATGGAGGCGCCGGAGGGAGCGGATTGAACGGCGGTGTCGGCGGAGCCGGAGGCGTGGGTGGCCAAGGCGGCGGGGGCGGCGTCGGCGGTGCCGCCGACGGCGGCGCGCTCTACAATTCCGGCACGATCTCCTTCGACAACGACGCACTCGCCTACAACCAAGCCTACGGCGGCGACGGCGGGAACGGCGCCTACGGCGGGGGCGGCGGCTCCGGGGCCGGAGGGTCCACGGGAGGCATCGGCGGCGCCGGGGGCAACGCGGGGAGTCCGAGCGGACTCGGCGGCAACGGAGGTAACGGAGGGAACGGCGGGAACGGCGGAGCCGGGGGCAACGGCGGCGCCGGCGGGAACGCCGGAGCTGGCGGCGCCGCGAGTGGCGGGGGGTTCTACTCGAGCGTGACCGTGAGCTCCTCGAGTGGCGCGGCTATCCTGTTCAACTACGTCTACGGCGGAACCGGAGGATCCGGAGGCTGCGGACCGTCTTCCTACGACAGCTGCGGCGGGAGCGGCGGGTCCGGCGGATTCGCGGGCGGCGGCGGCGCGGGCGGGCCCAACGGGACCAACCTCGCCTCGTCCGGCTCGCTCGGAGTCCCCGGCAGCAGCGGGACCTCCGGTACCGCCGGCGCGTCCGGCGCTA
The DNA here is from genome assembly GCA_030039865.1 of Thermoplasmata archaeon. Lineage (GTDB taxonomy): Archaea > Thermoplasmatota > Thermoplasmata > Lutacidiplasmatales > UBA184 > Lutacidiplasma. The sequence continues at coordinate 7,635 of JASHUS010000014.1, read as the reverse complement.
CCGGGGCAACCGGATCAAACGGCAAGCCAGGGGCCGCCAGCTACCCGAACGAGAACTGAGCCGGGCCCGGTACCCGCCGGGCCCCCGAACGCCCGGGACGCGGGCGGACGAGCCGCAAGGCCCCGTTAACCGGTGCCCGAAACGGAGTCGGCTACTCCGAGGAGAGCGGAACCTGGGGTTGGCCCGTCCCCGGTCGGTGGCCCCGCATGCGGCCCCTCGCCGCCGGGCACCCGACCGAGGCCAAGAACGCGACGCTTGGGGCGCCCGCCAGATCGGAACGTAGTCTGAGATTGAGTGCACCTCGCCAGCGCAACCAGAGCCGCGCAATGCGATCGGGAACTGCCGAAGAGGTTGACCCCGGAAACTGTTAACGGAGTAGGTATCTAGATGATGGGAAACTGTGACCGTGGGAGCACGTCCGCACGCGGCCCCATTCAGGGGGCGAAGGTCAGAGCGCCGTGGGCCGACCGGGCTGTCGCTCGGGCTTGCCGTCGGGCTCGTCCTGGTCCTGCTGACCTCGGCCGGGACGGCTCAGGTCTCCCGACCATCCTCGGGAGGGGGCGTGGCCGCCGCCAAGTGCGAAGCTGTCTGTGCCAACCGCGCTTGCGCAGAGATCGCTGAGTCGCCTTCGACCCGCGAGCTCTGTTCGACAACCTCCCGCTCGACCGGAACGGGTGCCCCTTCGGCCGGGCCAGTCAGGTCGTACGCGAATGTCCCGGGAGATCACGACCCGGCGCAGGACCTCGCGTGGGGTACTCTCGAGGGACCGAACGCGACCACGGTCGCGGGCGGGGGGCTCGCGTCCGATCCTTCGGGCAGCGAGGTTGTGCTTTTCGGAGGAGAGAACGGGACGACGCTGTCGGACGGCACCAACGTTTACAACGAGTCGACCAACTCGTGGACCTCCCTGAGCCCGACGACCGCGCCCTCGCCTCGGGCCGATTTCGCGATCGCTTCGAACGACGAGGGCCGCTATGCCGTGCTCTTCGGAGGGATCGTCAACGCGACGAGTCGGCGGCCCGACAACTCGACATGGATCTATTCGTTCCCTCAGCAGTCCTGGACGAACGTTACCTCGAGCGTGGCCCCCCCCGCGAGGGAGGACGCCGCGTTCGCCATCGATCCCGCGCTCGGTGTCGGGCTGCTCTTCGGCGGGTGGAATCCGGACTTCGGCCCGACGAGCACCGTGACGTACGACGACCTCTGGCAGTTCGACCTCACGACCCACGCGTGGGTCGAGCTGGACTCACAGGGAGACGTTCCTCCGCCGCTCGAGGGCGCAAGCCTCGCCTGGGACCCCCTCGACGGAACGTTCCTGCTCTACGGGGGGTGCTACCCGTGCTCCTCGACCGTCTGGTCCCTCAACCCATCCACCGGTACGTGGACGGAGCTCCCGTCCGCCTCGGGGACCGTGCCGAGCGCCCGGGCCAGCGGCGTTTGGAGTTGGGACCCCTCGGACCAGTCGGTCGTGCTCTTCGGCGGGACGAACGGGGTCTCGACGTTCAACGACACCTACGAGTACCTTCCCGCGAGCAATCGCTGGATCGAGGAGTCCACCCCGATCGCTCCGTCCGCCCGGTCGGTCCCCGCCTCGACGTGGCTCAACGTGACCGGCAACGAAACGCTTCTGCTCGCCGGGGGTCTGGGCCCGCCCACGGTCACGGCGGGTCTTTGGAGGCTCGCGCCGACCGCGAACCTCTCGGTCGAGGTCGAGAACGCCTCGAGCGGGGCTTCCATCGTCGGCGCACGCGTGAGCATTTCCGGGTCCTTCGACGGTACGACGGACGCCGTGGGATACCTCAACCTGACGGAGCTCGATCCGGTCGAGATCTCGCTCGAAGTCGCTCGTTTGGGTTACGCGGTTGCCGAGAGTACGTTCTGGCTCGCGCCGGCTTCGTCCGCCGCGGTCCATTTCGACCTCACGCCCGTCGCCCCGGCGTGGGTTGGCATCCAGCTCGAGGAGAACGGCACGTCGACCGGGCTCGGTGGGGTTCTCGTGAACCTGACCGTGGATCACCAGAACATATCCTCGTCCCCCCAGTACTCGGGACCCTCGGGCTGGGCCATCTTCACCCAGGTGCCGACGGAGTCACCGGCACCGGTCGCCGTGGCCATCGCGTCCGCGTACGAGAACTACACCGCCGTCGCGAACTTCACGCTCCCGCCCGGGTCCGACGTCATGCTCCCGCTGTTCCTGACCCCCTATCCCCGGCTTGAGATCGAGGTGACGGGCACCCTGGCGAACGCCTCCCGCGTGCCGGTGCAGAACGCCGAAGTCACCGCGAACGGGACGCCGATCGGGCTTACGCAGCCGAACGGGTGGCTCAACAGAACCTCGCCGCTTCCCGGCGGACCCGTCGCGCTCTCGGTCAGCGCGTACGGATTCTCGACGAACTCCTCGAACGTGACGCTGCCCGAGCGCGGCACGTTCCTCGACCGGTTCGCGCTCGTGGGCCTTCCGTTCGGCAACATCAGCGTCTCGGTGCTCGACAAGCTGACCCACCAGCCGATCGTCGGCGCGTCGGCGGAGGCGATCAGCGAGGACAATCGGACCACGGTGAAGACGCACGTGATCAAGGGAACGAGCCTCAAACTGCCGGCGCCGCTGTCCGTGCCGCCGGGCTACTACTACATCAGCGTCAGCGCGTACGGCTACTACCCGTACAATTCGACGAGCCCCATCCTGGTCGCCCCGCACGCCATCATCTCGCTGACGGTCAACCTGACGCTCCTGCCCGGTGCCAACGTGAGCGTCCTGGTCCACGACCGCGCGAACGACGCCCCGATATCGGACGCGCTCGTCGCGATGGGCGATCAGGGCCCGAATCAGACGAACGGCCGTGGCTGGATCAACTTCACGAACGTGCACTTCGGCATCGCGAACGTCAGCGCGTCCGCCCCGGGATTCCAGAACAACACCACGACGGTCGCCCTCGCCCCGTACGAGAACATCACGGAGTTCCTGGTGAACCTGACCCCGCTCGCGCCAGGCACCGGTAGCGGTCCGTACGGCGGCGAGCTCCTCGGAGCATTCTCGCTCGCCCCGTACCTCGTCGTCTTGATCCTGGCCATCGTCGGCGTCGCGGCCTTCCTGCTCGTGCTGCGCGTCGAGAAACGACGGACGCCGGAGGGCGGCGAGGGATCGCGCGGCGGGCCGCCGCTCTCACCGCCCTGACCTCGCGAACAGCGCGTGGTCCCGCGACCACGGGACCGAAGCGCCGGCCTCGACCGAGCATCCCCGTACCGCTCCCGGCCGCGGCTTCCCGAACGAGCCGCGGGGAGGTCGCCCGGGCCGATCAGTCGGAGGGACGCAGCACGAGATAGACGACGACGAGCGCCGCGGCGACCGCGACCGCGGTCAGGATCAGCGCGCCCGGCGGGTCGACGTACAGCGCGGCGAGGAAGAGGCCCGCCGCTAGCCCGGCGCCGAGCAGACCCGAGATCCCCGGGTACTGCCCGGGGGGAGCGCCCCGGGCGAGGGAACGGGTGCGCAGGGCCTCCCGGAATCGGGGGGAGTACAGCGCCATCCTCGCGGGATCGGGCTCCGGTACGCTCTCGACCTCGAACCGGGCGGGGAGACGCCCGCCGCGTCCGGTGACCGGCCGCAGAAACGAGAGCAGGGTCGCCAAGACCGCGAGCGACGCGAGAGCCACGAACCAGGGGTCGTTCGATGCCCGCAGCGGGAGGGACACGTTCGGGCGCCCGGCGACGAGCTCGACGATCCCGCCGACCTGCTGATAGAATCCGGCGAACGTCGCGGTCAGGAGCCCCGCGGCGCTGTACGGCCGCCCGGTGCTCGCGCGGACCGCGGGCGCTGCGAGGAGCAGGAATCCGTCCGCGAGCGCCAGCTGGAGGCCGACCAGCCGGACGCCGGGACCGTCCCCGGTCCCCACCAGTCCGAGGAACAGGAAGACCGGACCGACGAGCATTGTGCCCCAGCCGAACTCGCTCGCGGCCGAGCCGAACGCGGTCGGACTGGCGAGCGCGGCGATGACCTCGAGCGCGAAAAAGAGCGAGCCGATCGAGAAGACGATCGTCGCGTGGGGCAACCCGAGCGCGTTGTACAGGACGAGCGCGAGACCGAGGACGAACGCCAGCACGGCGAGCGGTATCTGCGACGCCGAGAGATCGGAGAGTCCGACGCCGGCCACGTAGAGGAACGGTAAGAGGCCGACGTAGACCCAGGGCGAGAGCAGCAGCTTCATGCGGCCAGCTCTCCCAGTCGGGACCGCACGTAGCGGCCCGTCACATGGCGGAGCAGGTCGTCGCGCCCGTAGGTCGTGACCGGCAGTCCCGCCTCCCGCACGGCGGCCACGGCCCGTTCGGTACGCTCCCCGAGGGGCGCACCCACGAGCCGCTCCGCCCGTGCGCCGAGGGGGTCCGCGAGCGGAGCATAGAGCGCGGGCGGGTCCGGGACGAAGAGATGGAGGTGGTGGCCCGCCCGGCGGAACTTCTGCAGCCCGCCCTGCGCGAAGTCGGGGACCGGGTTGAGCGCGGTGAAGGCGAAGACCGTGGCCGGTCGGTGTATCTCCTTCGCGAGGTACTCGAGTGCCTCCTCGAGCGGGAAGATGCCGTGCTCGATCCGGGCGGCCCCGATCACGCGATCCGCTCGGTAGCTCTGGTCGATCGATCGGCCGAGGGGCAGGAACGCGAGGGGTCGGCTCGAGTACGTGAGCACCGCGACCCGGTCGCCCTGGCCGAACGAGTAGCGGGCGACCAGGAGCGCCGCGTCCACGGCGAGGTCGAGCGCCGCGGCCCCCGGCGGACCGACCCCCATCGGCCGCGTCACGTCGAGCAGCACGGCCACGTCGATCCGACTCTCGAGCTCCCACTCCTTGACGAGCAGTCGCTCGAACGTCGAGCGCTTCCAGACGATGGACCGGAAGTCGTCGCTCGACTGGTACTCGCGGAGCGAGCGGAACTCGGTGCCGTAGCCCGGCGGTCGGGCCAGCAATTGTCCCAACGTCTCGCTGCGCAAGCGCTCGGTGATCTCCGTCGTCCACAGTGCGACCTGGGGCAGCACCTGGACCGGCCAGCGGTCCTCGAGCGCCGCGGCCCGGTAGGCGAGGCCGAACGTGTCGTGCGCAAGGATGTCGAGCGGACCGATCTCGACGGCCCCGCGACGCGTACCCCGGTAGGCGTAGGCGAGGGACTCCGTGCTCCGCTCGTTCCACCAGGTGGTGAGGCGGGGGGAACCGGCGACCGGCTCGATCCCTTCGGGGAGCCGGTCGTAGATCTCGGCGTAGAATCCGCCGTGGCGGCGGCTCTCGATCTCCAGCGCCATCGTTCCGACCGAGCCCAGGGCGACGACGGAGCTGTTCTCGGTCCGCTGCGCCCGGAAGTTGTCCGGGCCGAAGCCGCGCGTGGCGATCCCGAACGCCACGACCTCGACCCCAACCAGCGCCACGGCGAGGACCCCGACCAATAGGAGCAGGACGTTGAGCGCGAGGTATCCGACGAGCAAGCTCGCCAAGCTGCCGGCGAGCAGTCCCCACCCTCGGTAGGTGAGGACCACCGGGGCGCCGGTCAACCGATCTCCCCCCGCGAGGACCCGGCTATCGAGGGGTGCGGACCCGGTCGACGACCGAGTCGATGACTTCGCGGAGCAACGCCTCGGGGCTGGGCGGGGCGGTCTGACCGGGCCGGGCCCGCTTCGCATCCGGGCGCAGGACGATGCGGTGGTTCAGGATTGCGAACGCGACGCTGCGCACGTCGTCCGGTAGGAGGTAACGCCGACCCTCGAGGAGCGCGAGCGCCCGCGCGGCGAGCATCAGATGGACGCCGGCCCGGGGCGACGCGCCGACTTGGACGCGGGAATCGTTCCGCGTCTCGCGGATGATGTCGGCGATGTACGCGACGATGTCGGGGTGCAGGAACATCTCCTGGTGGCTCGCGCGCAGGGCCCGAATCTCCGCTTCGGAGAGCAGGTGGGCCGGCACGTCGCGACCGGGGTTCGCGGCCTGCGTGGTGAGGATCCGGATCTCCTCCTCCCGGGGGAGATACTGGAGGACGTAGCGGAACATGAAGCGGTCGAGCTGGGACTCGGGAAGCGGAAAGGTCCCTTCCTGGTCGAGCGGGTTCTGGGTCGCGATCACGAGGAACGGGCGGGGGATCGGGTAGGTCCGACCGTCGACGGTGACCTGGAACTCCTGCATCGCCTCGAGCAGCGCCGACTGGACCTTGGGCGGCGCCCGGTTGATCTCGTCCGCGAGCAGGATGTTCGTGAAGACGGGCCCCGGCCGGAACTCGAACTCCTGCGTCTTCGCGTTGAGGATCACGTTCCCGACGATGTCGAGCGGGAGCATGTCGGGCGTGAACTGAATGCGTCGGTACTTCAGGTCGAGCGCCCGGGCGAACTCGCGCACGAGGTAGGTCTTCGCGAGCCCCGGCAGACCCTCCAGCAGCACGTGCCCGTCGCACGAGAGCGCGATGGTGAGCGCCTCGATCGCTCCCGAGTAGCCGATGACCGTCTCGCCGATGACGGTCTGGAGTCGCTCGAGAAGGGAGGCCGCCGGCGTCCGGGCGACCGCGCGCGAGCCCTCCGACGCCGGGGCCGGGGGACCGGCGCGGTCGCTCGACCGCTCAGGCGCGATCACGCGGCACCTCCGGGGTCGCGAGCCCCCGCTCGATCTCGGCCAGCGCCCGGTCGAGATCCTCGCGCGCCCGTTGCGACCATCCGCGCCGGAACCAGTTCCGGACGAAGTCGGGCATCTCGGTGACCTCGAGCCGCCGCGCGTAACGGCTCGCGGAGTCGAGATGACGGCCGGCACTCCGGAGCTCGGGCGGGACGGCCGTCCGGGCCCGACCGGGGCGGGTCGGGGCGACGCCGTAGCGGGAACGCAGTACGCCGGCGAGGTACCCCTGGACCTCGCGTACCACCGGTTCGATCCGCCCGGCCCGGGACGCTTCGTCGACCCGGTCGAGCGGGGTCAGGATCCAGCCTCCGTCCGATCCGACCGTCTTCAGCGCCGGTGGAACGCGACCGATGCGGGCCACGATCCAGAGGATCACGAAGAACGCGATCACCCCGACCGCGATCCCGTACGTGTACGTGGGACTGACGTTCCCGAGCCACACCGCCGGGTCGCTCACCAGGAGGGGCCCTCCTCGAGCGCCGCGGGCCCTCTCGAGGCCCGGCCGGGATCCCACAGGGTCGGGGTCGCCCCCCGGGCGGAGGCGGGCGGCGCGGGTCGGCCGATGGGAGTCTCCGCATAGATGCGACGGACCAGCTCGCGAAGGACCGCCGCTTCGGGGTCGCTCGGCGGGCCGAACCGAACCGGTTCGTAGAGGCCGTAGAGCTCGAGGAGGAGCGAGCGCAGATTCCCCGAGTCGGCCCGAAGGCCGTGGGCCAGGACGTCCCGGCCCGTCCAGTGCGACGGGAATCTCGTGCCGTAGGCTCGCTGGACGTCGACCATGACTCGGCGAAACGCCACGAGCACGGCCTGCGGGTAGTCCGCGGCCGTGAGGAGCCGCTCGACCTCGGCGAGCGTCCCGGGGTCGCCGGACTCGGGCGAGCCCCCCCGCCGATCCCCGGGGGCGACTTTCGGGTCGGGGACCATCGCCGTGTGGTAGCCGGGGCTACTACTTGTAGAATGTACGCCCCCGTTTCCGGCTGGTCGACCGCGTCCCGCGACG
>JASHUS010000130.1 GCA_030039865.1 Thermoplasmata archaeon | reverse complement strand
ACCGCGATGCCTGACGAAACCGTGACCGCGGCGGCCCTGCGAGGAAGGATCATGGGGTCCGAATGGCCCGTGGGGGTCTCTCGGGTATCTATGAGGATAGCTTCCTCTATTAATTCGGAGTTCCGCCACGCGGCCGCCCGCAATGGACACCGTGCTACACTGTAGCAGCGAGGGGCGTGCGAATCGTTGCGGGCGCTGACCGACTCGGAAGCACGGGTCATCGCGGTGTTGCTCGCCGCGCGACCGGACCACGAGAAGGACCGTCTCCGCCAGGTCGGCATCCCGCGCTCCACCTACCACGCGGTGCGGCGGCGGGCGTACCAGGAGGGGTGGCTCCGGGACCGGTACATTCCGCATCCGGTGCCGCTCGGCCGGCCGTACGTGACCACGCTCATCGCCCGGCCGTATGCCGACCGGTTCGACGACTTCGTCGCGGCCGCCGCCCGGGACCCGGGCAATGTCGTACTGTGGACGAGCGGACTCGTATCGCTCGGCGTCTTCTTTCACGCGAAGGCGTCCGACTCTGAGCGGCTGGTCGCGCGGATGGTCGCCCAGAAGTTGATGGGGCCCCCCAATGTGTTCACCGTCAGCGCCGAGGGCGCCTCGATCCCGGTCTACTTCGACTTCGAAGGGCTCTGGAGCCACCTGGCAGGGTTCGAAGGGACGCTCGCGTACCCCCACGGTCTCGGGGGCGGGGAGCCGTCCGACGCGGAGGACGCCCCTTCGGTCACGCTCACGGACCACCAGCGCTGGGCCCTCGGCGAGCTTCTCCGCCGCCCGTTCGTCGCGACGGAGCAGGGCCGGGGGGGCCACCTCGTCGGACCGTTCGGCCTTCCGTTCTCCCAGCGCCGCATGTTGGCCCGAGGCTGGATCACGCACCGTACGCTGCTCGATCCGTCCCGTCTGCCCGTCTTCGAGGGCAAGGCGGCGGATCAGGTGGTCCTGATCTCGGGCACCCCGCGGGCCGAGGCGCGCGCCGAGGTGCTGTTCGCCACCCTCACGCGCGAGTCGCGGGTCTTTCCGTTCCTGTTCGTCGTCGCGCGCGAGCGATGGCTCCTGGGCGCGCTCGGAGGTTCCGCGCCCCGGCCCGATACGTCCCCGGCCGCCCGTCGCCCGGTGCTCCCGACGCTCCGCGAGTTCCTCGAAGGCATTGACATCGTGCAGGAGCCCACCGCCGGTTTCACGGCCCCGGTCGATCATCGGTACGACCGACTGATCGCCGACACCAAGGTCGCGACCCCAGCACGGGCCGGCTGAGTGCGGCGGCGCCCCCCGATCGGACGAGCGCGCCCGCGGGCCATGACTCCTCGGTCCAGAGGAGCTCTGATATCCTCGGACCACGACTCGGGCAGGGGCGCGTAGCCTAGCCTGGATAGGGCACCGGGTTCCTAACCCGGCGGTCGAGGGTTCAAATCCCCCCGCGCCCGCTAACTCGATTGGCCTAGCACGTCAACTGGCACCCTCTCGCCGTCACACGGTCAGGGTCTACAGCACCCACGCTTCAGCGGACGACGGTCTAAGCTCCGCCAGTGAACGCGCGATCCTAGCAAAGGCGAGGGACTGACTCACTCGTCCAGCCGAGGTAAGTCCACCTCTACGGAGCCGCGATCGTTCCCCAACGCGAGACCCCCGCTCCGCTGGATCTCGTGACCCACACGAGAATCTCGCCGACCTCTAAGGAGCGGGCAGCGAAGACTCACGAATCCTGCGCGCCTGCTTATGGGAGACGTGGATGATGAGATCGTCGACCTATGTTCAACTTCCGCCCAAGAATGGCTCGAACGAGTGGGGCCTACCTTCGGAGACTGCCGGGATGCGAATTGAAGGTGGCAGTACTCGCCCTCGCCCTGTGGCTGGCCACTTCATCGGCGGTCCACTTGATCGGCAGCCCCACGTCACCTTCGACCACGTCGTCGGGTGCACATTCCGACACCGGAAAATCCGCGGCGGCGAATCGCACGGAACTTCCTTCCACTCGGGAAACCACCGCTGCCAGGCAGGATGTGATCCCGGTTGGAACAACTCCTACTGGCCCCGTCTACGACCCGGCGAACGGGTTTGTCTATGTCCCGAACGCGGGGTCGGGGAACGTGTCGGTGATCAACGGGACGAGCATCGTTGGGACCATCGGGGTGGGGGGAAGTCCATCATATGCGGCCTTTGACTCGGCCGACGATTACGTCTACGTGCCCAATGGGGATCGCGGCGTCGCCGTGATTGGCGGCCTGACGGTGGTGGCAACCGTGCCCGTCGGAGAGGCGCCCTACGCGGCCGCGTTCGACTCCCAGAATGGCGATGTCTATGTTTCGAACTTCGACGACGGAAACCTCTCGGTAATTTCTGGGACCAGCGTCGTACAGAACATCCAACTGTCGGATTGCAGTCAGTGCGTGGAGGGGCTCACTTACGACACCGCGACGGGCTATGTATACGTCGTGAGCTTCGCAGGGACTGACCCGTACGCTGCTGGTCAGGTCTTCGTGATCGATGGGACGTCGATCATTGCAGCGATAACCACCGGGGAGCAACCTCTGACCGTAGGCTACGACTCCGCGAACGGATTTGTTTACGTCGCGAATCACGGCTATCGGAACCTGACCGTCATCAACGGAACCTCGGTAGTCGCTTCGATCACGTGCGGCGAGTCTCCATCCTCACCATTCTTCGACTCGGCGAACGGATATGAGTACGTCCCCGATCCCGGGACAGGGAACGTCTCGGTTGTAAGCGGAACGGCTAGCGTTGCATCCGTCACCGCCGGTCCCGAACCTACTTCTGGTGCATTCGACCCAGCTGACGGGCTCCTCTACGTGACTGATCTGCAACCTGCTGGGGTCTACACTCTCGACGGGAATGCATCCTACGATCGAATCACGAGCTTCACGGCCTCCCCAACCGAAGCTGAGGTCAACTCAACTACTAACGACTCGACGCTTCTACGTGTCTCCGTAGAGGGGTCCCCTAGCGATCTCACCTACTTCTACTCCGGTCTCCCGTCGGGCTGCGTCTCGGAGAATGTGTCGATTCTCGCTTGCACACCCGCGCAAGCTGGAATTTTTCACATCTCGGTTGTCGTCAACTCCACCGACGACGTTAGCATATCGGCCGCTCTCTCCCTCACCGTCGCCGCCGCATTGGACGTGTCAAGCATCTCGACACGTACCCCGACGGACGCTGGCTATTCCGACCTGTTCATGTCATCGGCCTCGTACGGAGTCCCTCCCTACGCCTGGAGCTGGCAGTTCGGTGACGGCGTATCCTCCACCCTTGCGACTCCCGTTCATGCTTACGCCCTTCCCGGCAGCTACACGGCGGAGGTCTGGACGAACGACTCGGATGGAGGATCGGCCTACCGCTCGGTCGTGGTGTATGTGTTCCCCGCGCTCCAACTGGATGTCGACATATCGAATTCGACCATCTTCTTGGGCTCGACGATAGCAATCAACGCGAACGCAAGCGGAGGTCGGTCACCTTACTCGTACGCGTACACAGGGCTGCCGCCGGGGTGTCTCACCTCCAACGCCTCGAGTCTTGCGTGTCTTCCGACTCAATCGGGTACCTTCAACGTGACAACCTCCGTGCAGGACCGAAACGGAGTCTGGGCGAATGTTACGGAGGCTCTCATAGTCGAGTTTGCTCTCCGTGTTGGATCGCCTTCTCAAGTAACCCTCGGCCAAAAGCTCACACTCGAGGTCGAAGCCGAGGGGGGTCTGGGCAATCTGACGTACAACTATTCCGGACTGCCGCCCGGTTGCATCTCGCTGAATATGCCGACACTCTCATGCATTCCTTCGGTAGCGGGTTCGTACGACATTGCGATCCGTGTGGTCGATCAAGAAGGGAACCGAGCGTCGGACTCGGTCAAGCTCGAAGTGCTCGGGTCCAGTTCCCTGTGGTCGAACCCTTGGGTGATTGGCGGGCTGGCAACCGGCATCGCCATCGCGCTGGTGGTTATAGTCGCGTACGCTCGGCGTAAGGGCGAGCCACCCCAGTCGACCGACGCGTACGCAGCTTACAAGATTCCCTCACGTACCTCGGGGCCATCAGCGGAACCTGCTGAACTCCCGCGCGGAAGTCCGCAAGCTTCTAGATCGGGGGCGACGGGGGCCCCGAACCGGGCAGAAGACGACAGCCTCTCCGACTTGATCTGAGAGCTTCATACATCGCTCAGAAAGGGTAAACCCGCTTGAGACCGCTCTACGGAGCTGCGGGCGCTGGGGAATGCGAGAGATCTCGATCTCCGAGGCAATCGTGGTCTCTGAGCTCCTCGGTCAATCCTCGACAAGATCGCGTTTCGATCGGATGGACAGAATTCCTCGCCGCACCCGTCAGACGATCCGACAACGGCTCTTGTCGCGCGAGTGCATCATCGATTGCCGCATTCCGGCCGTCGCCGCTCTAGGCCGTCCGCTGGTCGTTTTCGCGGTGATGCGGCCGTACACGGAGCGGCATCGCACTGTAGCGACCGAGATGGGGAGAATGGCCGCGTGCGCGAATCTGTGGTCGTTCCGGGATTCGATCTTCGGAATGTTCGTCCTTCGAAATCAGGACGATCTTGCTGAGTTGCAGACCAAGCTGGCCGATCCTGACGATTTCCATGACTCGTTTTCGTTGCCCTGCGACGCGCGAGAAGCGTCGATTCCGGTGTACTTCGACTTCGAGCTAGCCTGGAGCAAGATAGCTCGGATCGCGGGAGTCAATGGATATCCTCGAGGGATACCGATGGGAAGACGGAGTATCCGCGATGGGGAGAGCGCGGAGCAGCTTGCCCGCCGTGCGGTCGGAGTCTTGCGTAGGCTCCCCCCAGGTCTGGGAAACGATAGGCCCGGATTGCTATCAAGACGAAGTGAGAGGCGAGTCACGGGTTTCCTCGTCCGATATGGCACCATCGAATGCCGGACTCTTCTGGAACCGATTGCCTATGCGAAGTGGGCGAGCAACTTTCCGAGCGAGATAGTATTCATACGGGGCCGGTTGAAATCCGGCACGTCGCCATCCGAGACCTTCCATCATCTCGTCTCGGGAGTTGGAATCAGTCCGTTCCTCTTCGCGTGGTCACAACGCGTGGTACTATTCGCCGCGCTCGCCGGATCGACCGACGCCAACAGAGAGGGATCGGGCCCCAGCGTCTCCCGGGACCTGGGTTCGGTGCTCGAGCAAATCGTCGTAATTCGCGGGGAACTGAGCGGGGCCTCGGCGCCGGTACTTCACCGGTACGACTCTCCGTTCGCGACGAGCGGGGCGCTATAGCAGAGCCCCGCTCCCGTCTTGACTCAGCAGGAGCCACCCGCGTCCGAAGACCCCCGGCCAAGCGGGCCGATCGAGTGGGTTGTCTCCGACCGGACTCGCCACCAATCGATGTTGGCTTCGAGTACCCGGCCATCTAGATTTGGGTGATCTACAGGGTGTTCCTGTGGTGAGAAAGGGCCCGGAATCCCTCCGCGCCCACCCTCGAAGAGAGTCCGAGCGGGGCGTCATGAGGATTTATAGCACCCCCCGTCTCTCGGCGGCTATCCGAGAGAGGACCCGGGGTGCGGGGCCGGCTTGAGGAACAAGGGGGTCACGGGGTTCGATGAGCGCTAGCGGTGGAGAAGCAGCCGAAATTTCCGGGTCGGGGTCGCGCCTCGGTCGGCGCGGGTTGTCCGCGACGGTGGCGATCGTCATCCTGATCGTCGTGATCCTCATCGCGGCGGGGGCCGGATACTTCGCCTTCCAGTCGGAGACCCCCTCGAAGTCCTCGAGCACGGTCTGTCAGCCCTCGACTGCGTGCGCGTCGAACGCGAACGACCTTTCGCTCTTCGTGCCGATGGGTCCGGGCAGCGGCCAGACCATCACCGACATCGCCGCGAATCAATCCGTTCCGGCCACCCTCGTTCCTTCGGGATCTGAGACGATCAAGAGCTACACCGTCAACTGGGGCGACGGCACCTCCACCACCTCGTCGAGCCCCACGCTCACCCACTCTTACGCGAGCCCGGGCCTCTACGTGATGGCGGCGTCCGCGCTCGACACCGGCGGCGTCACCCACACGGGGACCTCCGGACTCTTCCCGGTCGACGTGAACCTCTCGTTCGGGAGCGAAGCCCTCGGGACGTATCCGTCGATCTCGACCTCCTTCTCCAACGGGACCGCGGGCGGTTACGAGCCGTGGGACGGCGTCGGCTCGGTCGTCAGCGTCTCAGCGAGCTACATCGGCACGCCGCCGTCCACCGGCTGGTCGAACGGCCCGATGACGATCACCACGTCGACGGGCGTCGTCCAGAAGAGCTACACGCCGGGCGCGGACTCGGCGAGCGGGACGTACACGCTCACCGCGCCGGGGACCGCGAACATCACGCTCCACGGCAGTTCGACCAACGGCGTCATTTCGGACGACTTCACGTACACGTGGGCGGTCTACGTCAGCGCGTCATCGGCCGACCTGGGCTGCAAGTACTGCCATCCGTCCGCCGCGAGCGTCGCCAGCCCGCACTCCGACTCGATCGTCGCCTACGAGGTGGCGCCGGGCGGCGCGATCACGATCGACCCCGCGGGCGACTACTACACGGTCGGCTACGAGGTCGCGCTGAACGTCTTCCAGAACCTGATCGGGTACAACGGCACCGACGTCGGACCGAGCTACTCGAACTACGTTCCGCAGGTCGCCACGTGCGTCCCGGGGAGCCCGCAGTGCGCCTCGCTCTACAACGGGGACGACCTCGTGAACGGGCAGAACTACACGTTCGTCATCGCGAAGACGGCGAAGTTCTACGACCCCTCGACCGGCGCTTCGTGGAACGTCTATCCGACGGACGTGATGTTCTCGATCATCCGGGAGCTGGCGTTCTCCGACCTTCCGGCGGTCGCCATCTACCCCGGCTGGATGATCTCGCAAGCCCTCCTGCCCGCCGGCAACGCGGCGTGGGACGGCGGGATCCACTGGCCCTACAACAACACCCCGGCGAACATCCTCAACGCGATGCAGGTCAACGACTCCGCCTTCTGTCCCGCGTCCGCCATGACGAGCGGCGACGGCTGCATCACGTTCAATGTCGACGGGGCGGGCGCGACGTGGCCCGCGTTCCTCTCGTACATCACGAACGGGGCCGCGGGGAACATCGTGCCCGCGGGCTGGTACATCTCGGAAGGCGCGACCGTGCCCGGGTGGTCGACCTCGGGCGCGGACCTACCGGTCGAGCTGCCCGGCGGGGTGACGACGACCAACTCGACGGCGTGGCAAGATTACGTCGCCCAGCAGACCCCGACGTCGTGGGACTCGTACGAGGAGCTCGCCGTCACCGACTACCCGACGCTCGAGCCCAACGTCGCGTTCAACGAGGTCGGCAGCGGGCCGTACTGGCTCAAGAGCGCCAACTCCGCGATCGGCTACGTGCTCGAGGCGAACCCGGACTTCGAGGTCCCGCAGGGTTGCGCCGGTGAGCCGTGGTGCCAGCCAGCGTACGGCACCTACGCGAAGACGGTGACGGTCTACTGGGAGGACTCCGACACCGAAGGGATCGAGGCCGCGCAGGCCGGACAGGCCGACTACGTCTACATCGCCCCGGCCGACACCGCCACGATGATCGCGCTCATCGAGCGGGGGGCGCTCAAGATGGTCGAGTCGCCGAGCACCGGCGTCAACAACTTCGCCTTCAACACCGACATCAACCTCGCCGGTCTGAAGTCGTACGACCCGTACTCGATCAACATCCAGTCGAACTCGTTGAGCTACATCGGGCTGCGGGGCTTTTTGGACGCGGCGTACCCCGACGCGTCGGTCCAGAGCCAGTTCAACCAGATCCAGGGCGTCCAGTACGGGTTCACGTACGGCGGGTTCATCCCCGAGTACATGGGCGACTACTATCCGACCAACATCAGCTGGCCCAACTACGACGTGGCGACCGGCCAGTTCACGAACCCGAGCACCGACGCCTCGACGATCGGTTCGGCGGCGTGGTACTGGGCCCAGCTGAACACCCCGAGCTCGCCGATCTACGACCCGCAGTTCGGACCGGGCGGGATCTACAGCGCGTCGAATCCGCTCCACATCCCGGCGCTCTACTTCCTCGGAGACCCGACCCACCAGGCGGTCCTCGACCTGTGGAGCAGCTCGGTGCAGTCGATCTCGGGCGGGGCGATCGTCTTCGACGTCTTCCCGGTCGCGACCGCGCTCGTCTTCTCGGCCCTCGTGCCGGACGGCGGGACCCCGTGGGCGCTCTACTTCGACGCGTGGGAGGCGGACTACGCCCAGCCGTACGACTACTGGGCTGCGTTCGGTGCGGCCTCGGGGACGTACTCGGCGCCGAACACGTTCTACGAGACGTTCACCGAGACGGCGAACGACAACCCGACGACGTGCACGCACAGCGGGCCGTCCGGCTGGACGAACCTGACGTACTGGGCAAGCCAGTCGTACATCGCCCAGGCCTGCCAGGGGGTCGCGTACCAGGTCGCACTGTACTGGGCGACCGTCGCGAACTCGAACCTCAACCTGGCGCAGGGCGCGCTGCAGTGGAACCAGATCTCGTCGGTCTACAACCTGCTGAACCTCGCGGTCGACACGG
The DNA here is from genome assembly GCA_030039865.1 of Thermoplasmata archaeon. Lineage (GTDB taxonomy): Archaea > Thermoplasmatota > Thermoplasmata > Lutacidiplasmatales > UBA184 > Lutacidiplasma. The sequence goes on along the minus strand of JASHUS010000130.1, from coordinate 3,546 downwards.
ACCAGACGAACGCGGTCGCGACGGTCGGCCCGTGGATCAACACGGCGTCGATCGACGCGAGCTCGCTGAACGGGTACCCCGGCGGGGAGATCGACTGGTACACGATCACGGGGAACGGGATCACCTAGGCGCGAAGGTACCGCCCGCTGTCCCGCCCTCGACGGGGCGGGAAAACCCCTTCCGGCGCACCCCGGCGCAGGCGCTCCCGACCCGGGGGTTATTCCCCCGCGGAGTCGAGCCCCGGGTCAGCCCTGGAACGGACGTCGCCAGTCCGAGGGCAGGACGGCCGACTCCTTGATGTTCCGCGGGGAGAGCCAGCGCAGAAGGTTCAGCGGGGAGCCGGCCTTGTCGTTCGTGCCGGACCGCCGCGCGCCGCCGAACGGCTGGCGCGCCACGATCGCCCCGGTCGGCTTGTCGTTGATGTAGAAGTTGCCGGCACTCCAGCGCAGCGTCCGCTCCGCCTCGATCGCCGCCGCGGTGTCCTGCGCGAAGATCGAGCCCGTCAACGCGTACGGCGAGGTCGTGTCGCAGAGGCGCAGGGTCTCCGAGAACTCGGCGTCGGGGTAGACGTAGACCGTGAGGGCCGGGCCGAAGATCTCCTCGGTCATGAGCTTCCCCCTAGGATCCTTCGCGCGGATCACCGTGGGGCGGACGAACCATCCCTTCGAGTCGTCGTGTTCGCCGCCGACCACGAACTCGTACTCGTCCGGATGCGCCTTCGCGTAGTCGAGGTAGCCGACGATCGCCCGGAACGCGGGCTCGTCGATCACGGCGCCGAGCAGGTTGCCGAGGTCCTCCGTCGGTCCCACGGCCACCCGCGGGACCTCCTCCTCGAGGATCCTCGCGATCTCGGCCCATCGGCTCTCGGGCACGTACGCACGCGAGCACGCCGAGCATTTCTGGCCCTGGTACTCGAAGGCACCCCGCAGGAGATTGATCGCGGTGCCGCGCGCGTCGGCGCTCGGATGCACGAAGATGAAGTCCTTACCGCCGGTCTCCCCGACGACCCGGGGGAAGTTGCGGTAGGTGGCGATGCGCTCCCCCACGTGCTGCCAGATCTTGACCAGCGAGTCGTAGCTGCCGGTGAAATGGATCCCGGCGAGTCCCGGGTGGTCGAGGGCGACCCCGGCGTGGCGGCTCTCGAACGGGACGAAGTTGATGACGCCGGGAGGGAGCCCGGCGGCGACGAGCGTCCGAAAGATCTCGTAGTTCGACGCGATGACGGCGCGGGCCGGCTTCCAGACCACGACGTTCCCGACCATCGCGGGGGCGCTCGGGAGGTTCCCGCCGATTGAATAGAAGTTGAAGGGCGGGATGGCGAGAACGAATCCCTCGAGCGGCCTCCAGTCGAACCGGTTCGTCTCGCCGGGGTGCTGGATCGGCTGCATCGCGTAGATCTCGCGGGTGAAGTACGCGTTGAAGTTCCAGAAGTCGACGAGCTCGGCGAGGTCGATCTCCGCCTCGTACGGGTTCTTCGAGTGGTGGAGCATGATCGACGCGATGTGGCGTCGCCGGTGCGGTCCCGCGAGGAGCGTCGCCGCCTTCTGGAAGACGGCGACCCGATGGTACCAGTCGCGCGCGGCCCACTCCGCCTGGGCCGCCGTGGCCGCCTCGATGGCCGCGCGGATCTCTTCCGGCCCGCCGAGGTGGGCGCGGGCGAGCAGCCGCGAGGTGTCGTGCGGGCACCGGATCTCGACGACCGTACCCGTGCGGACCTCGCGGCCGCCGATGACGAGCGGGATGTCGATGGTCCCCGATCGCTGGCGGTGCAGTTCGTCGAGGAGCGGGCCGCGATCCGGGGAGTCCGATGCGTACGATCGGATCGAGTCCACGTCGTTCGCGGGACGTTCGATGTTCCAGATCATCGCGCGTCGATTCGCGCGGACGTGCTAAGGGTTGCGGGCGTCGAGTCATGCTCCACCGACCTCGCGCGCGGGCCGGTCGCGCCGCGTCGGGGAAGGGAAACGGCCATCCCGAGATCCTCCTTCGGGACGCGGGGGATCCTCGATGACCTCGAGTTCGGCCGGGCCGTCCGTGCTGATGCGAAAGGTCGGCGGGCCGCTCCTGCTCTACCACGTGCTGATCCTGCTTGGGGCGTTCGTGCTGCTCCGGGGCGTGTTCGTCGCGTCCATTGCCTGGGAGGCGGTGGGCAGCGGACTCATCGTCGGAGGCATCCTCGTGGAGGCGTCGATCCTGTACTGGACAGCCGGGTTGGCGCGCGCCGGCGTGTCGGCCGGGCTCCCGCCACCGGTGCCGGGCGCCCGAGCGGTCCCGGACGTCCGGGAGCGGTGGTTTTGCCTCGGCTGCGCTCGGATCGGACCCCCGACGCCGGGCGCGATATGTCCCCGCTGCGGGCGGTCCATGATACCCTGGGCCGCCTCGGGAACTCCGGGCGTGCCACGCGGGGTCTGAATTAAGAACGGGCGCTCGCTGGGCCGAGCGAGCGGAGATCTGCGTGGCGGTCGAATCGAGGCTCGGGGTACGCATTCGGCGCGATGCCCCGGTCCGGTTGCTGCCGTTCGCGCGATACTTCCGCGGCTTCGAGCGGGTCGGCGCCGTCCGGGAACTATTCGGTGCTCAGACCCAGCGCGTGCTGCGCGATCTCAAGGTCGAGTTCTTCTCGTCGCCGTTCGGCTACATGGGGACCAGCGACTCCGATGGCCATCTTCTCATCAGTACCGTCCACCTGAAGCGAAGCGACTTTCCGACGCTCTATCTGGACATCGTGCACGAGCTCTGCCACGTGCGCCAGTTCCGGCGGGGGAAGCGTCTCTTCTACCCGCGGCTGTCGTATGTCGACGCGCCGTCGGAGATCGAGGCGTACGCGTTCACCGTGCGGGAAGGTCGGCGCATCGGGCTGACGGACCGAGAGCTCATCGAGTACCTGAAGGTGGAGTGGATCTCCGAGAAAGAGCACCGGCGGCTCGCCCGCCGGGTGGGTCTCCTCGGGCGGTCTCGATCGACGCGACCCCACCAGGGTCGGGCCCGGCGCTAAGGGCGCCGGGCGCGCGGTATGGTGCTCCTCCGCCGGGACGCGGCTCGAGAGTTCGCCGAGTCGCTGCCCGACGACCCCTACACGTTCAACGCCCGCTGCTTGCTCCTCCGCGAGTTGGGGGAAGCGTGGGTCGAAGCGGCCCCCGAAGGAGCTCGAGCGTCCCTGATCCGGGATCTCTCGCAACCGAGCGAGCTGTTCGCGCTCGGCGAGGACCCCGAGGCGCTCTGGTCGCTCCTGCGCGAGGTCCCCGGATGGGACTGCGTGAACGTCGACGCATCTCAAGCGGCGGATCTCGGAGAGCTTCTCGCGCGTCGCCTCGCGAGCCCGACCGAGCTCGTCAGCGAGACGTACTTCGTCCTCTCACGAGCCCCGGCGGAATACCGCCACCCCCACGTTCGTCGCCTGACCGAGGACGACCTGGCCCTCGTGGAGTCGGCTCCGAAGGAGCTCCGGCCCTCGGGGTACGGCTCGGACCTGGCGGCGCTCGCGGGCGGGATCGTGGCCGGGGCGATCGTGGACGATCGACTCGTGGGGTCGGTCACGATGACCGC
>JASHUS010000129.1 GCA_030039865.1 Thermoplasmata archaeon | reverse complement strand
CGCCGTCTCGGTCGGTCTCGACGAGCCGGTCGGGGACGGCAACAATCTCGAGGTCGAAGGTCACGGGACGATCACGAACGTCGTGACTTCTGGCTTCGACATCTTCTCGATATCGGTCGGCGGTGTCCGGGGGCCGAGCGGCAGCACCGCGACGATCGTCGGGAACACCGTCCGAGTCGGACCCGGGCCGTACACCGCCGCTTACGGCATCGTGGCGTACGGGGTCTCCACTATCTCGAACAACCTCGTAACCGGCACCGCGGGCTCCGACGGCGGCATCGCAGTGGTCTACACTTCCGCGGTCGTGACCGACAACGTCGTGCGGAACTTCACCTGCTACAGCGCGCCGTTCCCGATCAGCCCGCCGTGCGGAGTCGACCCGCTCTACGACGACCAGGATCTCGGGATCTTCCTGGCCGGGATCGATCCCGGAACGCTCGTCGAGGGGAACACGATCGAACGCGTGGACTCAGGAATTCTGATCGAGGGCCCGGGCGCGCCCGCCACCGTCTCTCACAACACGATCCGGAGCAGCACCTTCTACGGCCTCGAGCTGATCGACGCGAACCAGACTTTCCGCGACGACGCGATCTCGGGCGGACTGTACGCGGTCGCGGTCGGCGCGGATGCCTCGAACAGTCGGGCCATCCTGAGCGGCGACTCGATCCACGGCTACTCTGTCGCCCTGGCGCTTCTCGAAGCGAATTCCCCGTGGATCGCATCGGTCATGGTTCGCTCCTCATAGCGCGGAGCCCGCGACGCTACCCATTCCGGAACGCCGAGTGGTCCGCTCCGCTCACGGGGGTGGCGGGGGCGGCGGAGGCGGCGGCGGGGGGGGAGGCGGTGGCGGTGCCGTGGCCGAGACCAATCCGTTGAGGTGCTGGATCTCGATCTCGATGTCGGAGCGACGGACCGTGTCCTCCGGCCAGAGGTCCAGGCTCTCCTTCTGGAGCCGCGTCACGGTCTCGGCAAGATACTGCTGCGCGACCGCGAGCGCCTGATCCCACGTCACGCGGTCCAATTGGTAGGCGCTCGAGAGCCCCATCGCGAGGCTGGCGCAGAGGGCGGAGTGGTAGCGGTGGGCCTCGGCAATCCTCTGGTCATAGATCCGGGATGCCTCGGCGCGGGGGTTGAGCCCCGGCTGGCTCGCGAGATAGCTCGCGAACGAGGCCGGATCGAAACTGTGCTCGGCCACATAGGCGGGGTTGGCGCTTCGACCCGTGACAGCATCCATGAACGGCCGATCCCACGCCTCGCGCGCCCGGATGTAGTCCAGACCGGCCTCCGCCACTCGCTGGTCCTTCGACTTGCCCGTGACAACTTCGATCAGGTCCATTCCGAGGAGTCGCGCCTCGCCGACGTCGCGGGGCACCGGTCCGTGGAAGTACCGATACCAGGTCGACGCGACGCGCAGTTGGTCGGTGCTCAGCCGGAAGACCTGGACATCCTTGAGCAGATCCTCGGTCAGGATCCGATTCTGATCATGCGCCGCCGCGAGGGATCCCTCCGCGGTCGGACTCGCGCCGTCGTTCCCGAGATCCCGCCCGAAGACCCGATGCTCGACACTGGCCACTCCCATACGGAACATTCCATTCGCCGCCTGGAGGGCGCGGGCCGGCGGGATCTCGGGGACGGTGCCGGACGCCGCGATCTGCGCCGCGACCTTGTAGAACGCGTACGCGTTGTAGCACTTGACGCTGCCAAAGAAGCCGACGGTGGGCTTGCCCTTTCGGTCCGATTTTTCCCGGGATTTCTCGTACTCCGTTTCCCAGTTGATGGACTTCTCCATCACCTTGTTGAAGGCCTTCATCGTGTAGTCCAGCGCGTAGCTCTCGGCGCTGCCGCGCCCGCCCATCGAGAAGATCTCGGGAACCTGCTGCTTGGCCATCGGGGGGCGGCATCGGCTTCCCGCTACATACACGACGGCTACGGCGGATGCGTAGCCATCCGTAAACTCGTGTCCGCGCCGCGGGCCGGCATCGGATGCCACGGTTCTAAAGCACTGAGTCCGGTCCGGGGGTAAGAGGCGGTGGAAGCTCGTGCCGAACCGCAGCCGTCGCGCCCGTCGATTCCGACACGACCTGCGGGGCAGCCTGGCGCGAAAGACGCTCGCGTGGTTCGCCGCCATCGGCGTCTTCGTGCTGGGACTCTCGGATGCGGTCGTCATCGCGTTCCTCATCACCCGGGACGCGTGGGCGAACGTTGCCGCGCTCGGCTTCCTCGCGGTCCTCACGGCGCTGGTCGGGCTCTGCGCGTGGGGCACCTGGAGGCTCGTCCAGCCGAGCACGACCGTCGAGCGTGCCGTGCACTTCGGCGCGCGGGATCCCGAGCTCGATGGGCAGCTTGGACGGGCGCAGAAGCTCCGGGAGAGCGGACGGAACCCACAGCTCGCCGAGGCGATCGAGGAACAGGTGCGTGGTCGAGCGAGGATTGTCTACAACGCGGAGCTGGTCCGTGTCGGCGAGTTGCTCGGGTATCCGCGGACCCGCACCGTGGATCACGTCCTCTTCAATCCGGACTGGCACCGAGCCCTGGTCACGGTGACGACGGACTACGTCGACCGCCACGGGAACACCGTGAGGAGCGACACGCGTACTACCGAGGAATGGGTGGTACGCCCTCAGCCGGTCGCGGCGGCCTCCGTGACTCATGACAGCCCCCAGTACGTCGCCGCGCAGCAGCTGCTCGGCCAGCTGCATCTATACGCCCGGAACTACGGGCTCGACTCCGAAATGACCGGCGCCTGAGTTCGGGGGCGCACCGAGCAACCCGCCTGTCCAATCGGCTAGACCCTACGCCGGCGGAGGAATGCGGAGCCGCCGATCGCGGCTCCCGCATCGGCCGATTGGGCCCGGAACTCCCCTCGACATCCCTGACAGTACCATCCCGGGGAGTTCCGGTCGACGACGCAGCCGCCGCAGAGGATCTCGCCCCGTCGCGCCGCCTCGAACATCGCGTCGGAGGGATACCCGTACACGATCGGTACGACCTTCGAGGAGATCCCGCAGGCGGGGCAGGACGGCGGGACCGCGTGGTCGCCGGCTTCCGTCGCCTCCCGCCTGAGTGGATCGGTCACGGTTGGGGTCGACTCGACGTCGCGCGGAGCTCACGCGTACTGCGCGCAGGTGTAGCAGTAGTTCCGCTGGTACTGCGCGATGTAGGTCAGCGCTTGGCCACACTTCGGGCACGGGGGAGCGCCGGGCGCCGCGCTCGGATCCGGCGGGCTGGGCGTGGTGTCGTCCGCTTGGTCCAGCTTGGCGAGCGCGTCCTGCGCCGACGTGTTGGCGTAGATGACCTGCATCAGCGGGGGGATCATCCCGTCGATCGACGATTGGTTGTACAGCATGGCGCCGCCGAGGACCCTCCCCGCGTCGGAGTCGCGATGGAACAGGTTCGACGTGCAGAAGCTCATCGAGCCCGTGTCGACTTCGAGGTCCCAGTGTCCGTAGAGCGTACGGTAATTGACTCGAACGATGAGCTCCTCGACGGCGGGCCGACGAGCCGCGGGAATCGCCCGGTCGAGGAATGCCTGGATCAACAGGAGATCGAACGGATTCTCATCGGATCCCATCGGGAGCACCTTGAGGTTGGTGGTCCAGGTTCCGTTGTCGCCCCGGAAGTGGACAATGACCGTCTCCTTCTCGGGGTCCGACCGGTCGAACCGCCACCCTTCCTGCTGCACCATCGCGACGACCTGATCGAAAAGCGCTCCCATCGTTTCCCCGGCCGCGCCAGGACTCCCGTACCGTCCTGCGACGTGGGGCGGAAATCCGCCGAGCAAATCAAAATGCCGATGGGGACGGGAGCGGGGTCGCGGAACCATCAGCTTTCAAGGACGGGGGAATTACCCCACGCCCGTTGACGGCGTTCCCCCCTCGCGGTGGCGAGTCGCGTCCGAACCCGCCGGGCCGAGCGCGGGAGCCGGGCTGATGGACGCGGACGAGGGCGGCCTTCCGCTCATCGTCGGTTACCTCGCCGCGCTGGTGACCTGGGGGGTCCTGTTCGAGCTCCGCAATGGACCCTCGCTGGATCTCGCCCGAAGCGGCTACTGGATCGGCTGGTTGGTATTGCTCGCCATCCTGCTCTTCGTCGGCCTCCTCGCGACGGCCGCGGACACGGTCGACGGCCAGGCGTGGCTCGCGGTGGGCGGGAGCCTCTACTGCCTCCTCGGCTTCGGTTTTTTGTCGCTGGGGTATGTCGACGCTTCCGGCTCGGTCACGATCTTCGGAGCGGCGATCCTCGCCGCGCCGCTCCTCGCGGGGATCGTGAGCCTCTGGCGGCTGGTCCACGTCCCGACGAGTTTCGTCGAGCGGTACTATTCTCTGGTCCCCACGGCGCGTGGATTCGCGGTCGCCATGGGGGCGATCGCGTTCTTAGGCGTGCTCCTCTCGATCGTCGCATCGATCCACTACCCCGCGATCCTCGCGGGCGGGGCCCTCTTCGTCACGGTAGTCTACCTCGTCGTCCCCGCGATCCTCATCGCGATCGCCGTGAGGGCCGCGGGCCCAAGTGGTCGCGCCCCGGGCGTCGGAGCGACGGCCGGCGCGAGCGAGTCCGATTCCTCCCCGCCCGTCGCTTCGCCGAGCCCCCCACCGTCCTATTCGGCGGAGCCGCGCCCTCCCTCCGATCCGACGCTGGCCGTCCCGGATCGGCGCTGGTCCCTGGGCGGCGTCATCGCCGCCGTGTTCGTCTTCTTTCTCGGAATTTTGCTCTACTTCGCGCTCCTGACCCCCGGGATCACCACCGCGGGCGGCCTGATCCTGCTCGGGATTCTCGTCGGGGTCGTTGCGCTCGGCACGGCGCGTCGCTGGAAGGATCCGGAGGAGGCCGCGGCGCTCTTCTTCGTACTCGTCTCCGCTTGGCTTCCGGGCGTAGTCATCCCGCACGGGGCGGTGGCGTCGACGCTGACGCCCCAACTCGCCGGTCTCATGATGCTCCTCGGAATCGGACTCGCGGTCGACAACCTCCGGCGGGCATCCCCCCGAGTGCTCCTCACGCTCGGGGGTATGCTCGTCCTGTTCCTCTATCTCGGCGAGATCGCGGTGGCTCCGGCCCACCCGTGGGTTTATGCCCCATACTCGTGGAACGGTCTCTCGGTCTTCACGCTCGTACTGCTCGCTGTTGCCGCGGCGGCGTTCCTCCTCGGGGGCGCGCAACTCCCCCGGCGGATCGCACTGGCATTCGGCGGGAGCGCGCTCGCGGCGTGTGTCGCCGGCGCGTACCTGGGGGGCGTGTTCGCGAACGTACCAAACCTCGTCACCTACTTCGGCTCGACAGACCTCACGCCGTTCGCTGTGGTCGGGATCCCGGGGCTCGCCGCGATCGGAATCTTGGCCATCGCGGGCGTGGACCCCCGGTGGTATCCGGCCAACCTCCATGCCGAGTACGTCGAGCGGGTCCGACGTCACGCGTACCTGCGGGGGCATCGGCGACCCGAGGCCACGGGCCTGCACGACGACCCGGCGGTGCAGAACTACTACCTCCTCGGGGCCCAAAACCCGACGATCACGATCCTTGCCTCGGGGGGCGCGGACGTTCGCGCGGCCGTGGCCCCGCTCTTCCATCCCCCCGAAAAGCGCCCCTGGCGGCGCGATCGAGGGTGGGACTTCGCGCGCATCGGGAAGGGACCGTCCTTCGATGCGACCGGGCCCCGGTTCGCCGGCCCGGGCGTCGCCCCCCCGATGCCGCTCACGGCGACGCTCCAGTTCCGGCCGAGGTATCGGAACGACCCGTACACGCTGTTCTGCCCACCGGCGCTGTCGCCGAGCGCCCTTGCGATCCTCGCCTCCGGGGTCGCGGACCCCGCCGTCCGCGAGGCGTACGCCCGTCAGCGGACCACGGCCGCTCTGCTGATCCTGGTCGATCCGAAGGAGGCGATCGACCACGCGATGGAGTTCGACACGTGGGTCTGGCAGTTCCTCACGTACCTCGCCGAATTCACCCGTCTACCGGTGGGGGAGGCGGTCCGGATGCCCGTCGCGGTCGTGGCGCTACCGGGACTCCCTCCGCAAGTCGGCGTGCGCGATCTGCTCGGCCGCCACCTAGCCGAGCTACCGGTCACGCTCGAGCACCGGTTCGACGTGGAGCTGCTGCGCTATTACGCGCTGGACTCCCAGGGCGCGCTCCATCTCTCGGGCGCGACCTCGAGGTCGGACGAGCCACGGGACATGATCGAGCTGCTGCGATGGCTCACCGGTGCCGCGCGGAAGTCCGAGGCCCTCGACCGCGCCACGAACAACTGATCGGGGACGACCGCTCCTCATCCCGGGGCCGGGGCCCCGCAGCTCGGGCAAGGTCCTTGCGATGCGTCGTACAGCTCTCGGCAGTTCGCATTCGAACAGATGACCATGTTCGAGCCGCTCGAGCGAGTATCCGGTGATGACGGGACGGTCGGGCGAGGTGTCTGAGCCTGCGGCCGGGAGGGGGTCGCGACGGGAATCGCGGCGGGGGCTCTCGCAACACCGGCAGTGGCAGGAGCCGAGTACCGGGGTGGCGGAGGGGGCGGCGGCGCCGCCGGGGTCGGCGGAGGTGCAGGGTAGTAGGTCGGGGCAGGCGGCGGGTACGCCGGCAGAGGTCCGATCGGGCGCGGCTTCTCCTTCCACTGAGAGGCGATCACGAAGCAGATCACGGCGATCACGAGCAGGACGACGCCGCCAGCGCTCAGCAGGGGGTTGATGAGGAAGGAGAGCGCTCCGATCAGGAAGAAGCATCCCAGACAGATCAGGACCCACCGCCCGTACGACATTTCCCTCCGTGCAGCCCCATTGCTCCGTTCAAAGCACCGGCTCGGATCCGGCGCCCGAGGAGGGAGACCGGAGCGACGAACGGCTCCTCGCGTCCCAGCCTCGCGCCGCGAGGGCGACGACCGTCAGCGTCGCCGCGAGGTAGGCGACGAGGAGCACCATGCCGATTTGCCACTCCCCCATCTGTCCCGAGCGCGCGAGTGCCGCGAGGTCCGAGATCGCGAATCCGACCAGACTTCCGGTCAAGAGCCGTCGCGGGTTCGTCGATCCCCGACCGCGCAGTGCCTGCCGACTCCAGTCGACGACCGCGAATGCGGGAAGCGCGGCGACGACCAGCTGGTACGGGGGCGAGAACCACGCGGCCCCGAGGTGCGACGCGATACCCAGAAGGAGCGTGCCCAGCCCGCATCCGAGTGCTACCCCGAAGCATCGAGCGCAGATTCGCAGCTGCCGGCCCTTGACGCGCATTCCCAGCGTATGGTCGTAGCCCTCCGCCCCGTGGTGCGCCAGCAGAAAACGGAGAGCGTCTCGGACGCGACGTTCGCCGGTCACGCGGGAACCTTCGCGCCGCAGTCGGAGCAGAAGAGAGAGTCGGACTCGACCAGATGCCCGCACTTCGGGCAGGTGCGCACGCGCGACGGCGCGGCGCTCGGGGTCGCCGGACCTGGTCCCTCGGCCGATCGCCGCAGGTGCCCGAAGAACTCGGAGGCCTGGGTGCCCTTCGACCACTCGAGGTCGAACTCGGCCTCCACGACCCCCTCGTCGTTGAGGAGTTCGCCCACCTCCCAGCGCTGCCGCGCGCTCGCGTACGTAAAGCACGCGTCGAGCGAGCGGCGGAACCGTCGCTCCGAGAGCTGTCCACTTACTTCGTGCAGGGCGGGGAACCGGTGGGCGCCCGGTGTCGCCGGCAGGCGATCGAGGTCGTCGAGGTACGCCTGCCCGACGAGCAGACGGTCCTCGATGGGGCCCCGCCGGAGCCGATGCGCCCCATACGGGAGGAACATTATCCCCACGAGAAGGCCCGCGAACCCGAACAGCACCCAGCTGGGCACCGAGAGGAAACTGCCGTACACCGTGTCGAGGATCCCCGTACCGCTCGAGGCGTGAAGGTAGGCGCCCAACCCCCCCGCGACGGTGATCAGGGTGATCGCCGCCGTGAGCCCGAAGTAGACGACCGAGCCTCCGACCGAGGTCCAGCGCGTGCTCTGCGCCTTCTGCTGGACGGTCATGAACGTGAGCAGGAGCGCGAGGGCGGCGATGATCGCCGCGAAGCCGAGCAGTCCGACCTCGTTGAGGGCACCGCCCCTGCCGATGACGATCCCCGGGATCTTGAACACCAGGCTGAGGAGCGTGTCGGAGGTGAACCAGACGATCTGCACGATCATCATCACGATGAGATAACCGGCGAGCCGGATGGACGGCTGGTCCCAGAGGCGGAGCGCCTTCGGGTCCCGGTACATCCGGTAGTACGTCGCATAGATCCGCTCGCCCCCGATGAACCCGACGAGCAGGAAGAGCGGCGGCCACACGGCGAGGAGCGGGATGCTCGAGAGGAACGCGCCGTGCGACGAGTACGTGAGGTAGGCGAAGAGCGCGACCTCCCCGGCAAAGAGGAGGACCATGATGCCCACGATCGTTCCGGTGAGCATCCGCAACCCTACCCGGACCGACGAGCCCTGGAGCTTCCCGAGCCGCTCCATCAGGCTCATCCGCGTGGGGTCGTCGCGCACGACCTCCAGGAGGTTCGCGAGCGGTCCCCGGCGCGATCCCTTCGACGAGGTCGACGCGCCGGCCGGTTCGCCCCGGGTCCGGCGCCGGTACCAGTTCTGGGTGAGCCGATGGAGGAGCGCCCGCATCGCTTCGGGCTTGCGGATGCTGGAGTCCCACAACCCCGCGACCTCGTCGACCTTCGCGATGAGGCGCGCGAGGTCGCGCGACGAAGCGTGCCGGGCCTCCTCCTCGAGCTCGTCGACGTTGAGCCGCTGGTTCACATCCTCCCAGAACCCGGGGGCTTCCGGATCGAGGGCGACGAACGCCTCGAGCTGTGCTCCGTGGCCCGGCACCGAGCCGAGGTCCGCGGTCCGGGGGGCCGTGACCACGACGCGCGGCGGTGCGGGGGGGACGACCGGCGGGCGGGGCGGAGGAGTCGCGGCGGCCGCCGGGGTCGAGGGGGCGCCCAACGTCGCGATCTCGGTGTCGACGTCCCGGGCCGATCGCTCGTCCTCGCCGCGCCGGAACGCGGTCGCGGCGAGCCGTAGGAGCTCGGCCTGGGCCCGGCGATCCCCGGCCTGCTGAGCGATGCCCGCCGCGAGCCGGTGCGCGTCGGCCGCCTGGTTGAATGTGCCGACCGTCCCCATCAACTCGTACGTCTGAGCCGCGAACTCGATCCACCGGATCGCCGGATCCTTCGCGCGCAGCCCTGCGTAGAGGCGCCCGAGGTCGAGGGCTGCCTCGGCGCGCTGCGCGGCCGGTAGACCCCGGTCGCCGGCCCGCCGCTCGAGCTCCTTGATGCGGGGGCGGGCCTGCCGGAGCTCCCGTCCGCCCGCGTCCCCGGCCATCGTCGCGCTACCCGCCTCGCCCGTCGACGGTCTTCAGCATATCCTCGATCTGTTTCTGAGCCCGTTTCGGGGCGGAGTTCGGCAGCGAGCGCCCGAGGAGTTTCGAGGTCTTGGTCTTTGGGTTCTCCTCGAGGCGGGCCTGGATGCGCTCGACCCGCGCGCGGGCCGACTCGAGCACCTCCCGGATCGACGCGAGCTCGGCCCCCACCGGTGCCTCGTCCCTCTTCCGCACCTCCTTCGTCCAGTCGGCGAGGTCCGGCGGCAGCTCGCCGAGGTAGTACAGGGGTAGGGCTGCGGCCGTGGCCGAGTCCCACAGGGTCAGCGGGGGAGCCTCGATCTCGGTGGCGGCGAGTTGATCGAGGTCGGCGACCAGACGCTCGATCAATGCTTCGGGACCGCCTTGCTTTCCGAACGTCCACCCCGACAACAGTCGCGAGTACGTCCACAGGGCCTGGGCGGGACGGCATCCGGACTTGGCTCGGGCGGTCGCGGCGAGGTCGAGGAGCGCGTCGGAGATCGCCCGCTGGACGATCGGGGCGGCGAGCGCCGGACTCGCCGCCGTCGGGTCGATCGTAAGGAGTGGCCCCAGGACGGCGAGCCCCAACGCCGGAGTTCCCGAGGCGCTCATCGTCTGCGCGAACTCGCGTACGACGCGGCCGAGGTCGGTCCCCACGTGCGTCGTCGCGTGCGTCACGATCTCGCGCGCGGCGCGGACCATGGGAGGAGTCGGCGGTGATGGTGTGGCCAGGGGCGCGCCGGTCCCGGAGGGCGGGGTGATCGGCCCCCCGGGAGGGGAAGATGCGGCGGGGCCCGCAGGGGGGCTTCCCGGGGCGGTGCTGCCGGCCGGGTCGCCGGGCCCGGCGCCCAGAAGCGACCACGGCTCGGTGACCAGATCGTCCCCGATTCCCGCGGGGAGGGAACGTGCGCGCCCGCTGATCCGTCGTGTGAGTGCCTGCGCTTCGGCGAGACCGTCCCCGAGATCATGGTAGACCTGCGCCGAGACGGTGAGGAGACGATCCGGGTTGGTCCCCGGGGCGGGGGGTCGCCCCGCCTCGGCCTCGAGGCGACCCGCGACCCACCGGCGCAACTCGCGAGAAGCCGGCGGGGCAATCCCCACCATCGCGAGGACGAGTCGAGTGCGCTGGGCGGGCGTGCTTTGTCGCTGGGGATCGAGGTGCTGTGTCGCTCCGTCCAGGAGCCGGACCCGGGCGGTCGGATCCGCGGGGATCGCCGCCGGATCGGTGGCCGCGGCGATCAACGCTTCCAAGTGCAGCTGGAGGGTCGCCTCCAGGGTTCCCGAAGCGGTGGGGCCGCCGACGGGACCGGGAGGAGCGCCGTCCAGCGCTTGGGCGAGCGAGGCCGCGTCGTGCCGGGTCGCGTACGGCTCGAGAAAGCTGCCGACCGTGGGCACGAGGCCCTCGTCGCTCCCGCCGATGAAGATGCGCGGGCCCACCGCGTAGAGCGCCCGGGAGAGCGTTTCGGGCTGCGGGTTCGCTCGCTGGTCGATCCCGGCCTGGACGAGGTGGTGCCGGGCCCGATCCGCGGCGATCGGGATCGCCATCTCCGCTAGATCGAGGTCCCAGGTCGCGCGCATCGGGCCCGACTCGACCCCCGGACCGGACTCGAGCCGGTCCCAGTACGCGTGGATCGCGTCGATGCTCGCGGGCGAGTCCTCGAGCGGGTGGAGGAAGCGGAGGAACGACTTTACCGGATCGACGTCGGCCGCGTAGACCGCGTCGACCGCGAAGCGCGCGTAACCTCCCGCCATGGAAGGGGTCGACTCCGGGTGCTGAAGACGGAGCACGACCACCCCCTCCTCGGCGCCGGGGATCCCGGTCGCCGACTCGGGGAGGATCTTCAAGCGGAACGGCCGCCGAGGATTCGACTCGACGTCGAAGGTGCAGAGCGAGATGCCGGTGCGGAGCCGCCGCGGGACCATCCAGAGGAGCACCTCGAGCGCGGTGAGCGGGTCCTCTTCCCGGATCGGGTCGACCAGTACGAGCGAACGTCGCTCCACCAGGGCCCCGAGCGCCTCGGCGGCGAGCTGGGGCTGGTCGATCCACTCCGGGAGGGCCCCCGTCGCCACGGGGGGGAGGCCGGCCGCCGAGGGAACGTCGAGCGTCGGGAGGTCCCCGTCGGCCGAGAGGTTGGGGCGGAGCAATTCGCGCGCCCAGGCGATCCGGCCCTCCATCGCGAGATAGTCCGAGACCTCGAGGACCGCTGTGTGCGTTCCGATCGAGTTGGGCCGCCCGTCGAACGCCGGGCCCATGTTCGCCATCCGCGAGACGGCGATCCGACCCGACGGGAGCGCGTAGACGAGGGTGGCGAGGTGGAAGTTGCAATCCGCGGTGAGAGGACCGGAGGGCGAAGAGTACGTCTGGACGAGCTCGCGATCCCGTGCGGAGATGCCCGGCGTCTGCCCTACGAACTGGTAGCCGGTGGCTCGGCTCGTGTGGGCGGTGCCGTACATCAGCTGCAGCGCAGCCGGCATCCGCGACCTCAGTCGGCCATGTGGGTCGCGACCCACACGATCGTGCTCGCCACGTTGTACGGCGCGAGGGGCAGCCGGATCTTCGGTTTCTCCCTTCCCTCGCCCTTGATCACCGAGCCCACCGGGGAGCAGTAGGCGTAGAGCACCAGCTCCTCGGGGACCCGCAGCTGGAGCAGCCGATAGAGATCCGGCATGCACTCGCGCACGACGTCGGGCGCGGGCCGGGCCTTGCGATCGCCCGGCATCTCGTCGTACTTGTTGAGGACCACCGCGATCGGGCGGCGGAGCGGCTTCTTCTCCCCCAGTCGGGAGCGCTCGATGACCATCTGGACGAACGCGTAGAGGTCGAGGCCGGTCTCGGCGAGGTCGTTCGCCTCGGCCGTACCATCGACCAGGAAGAGGAAGCCGCCGGAGCCGACGAGCCGATCGACAGCGGGAGCAACCTCCTGCGGTATCGCATGGCGGACGCCGCCCCGCGTTCCGAGGTGATCGCGGAACACCTCGCCCGCGATGTCCGTGATGATGATGTGGCGGACGCGGAGCTGGTGCAGTTTGTTCTTCCAGTTGAGCGATGCGGCCACGAGGAAGGTCTGCCCGCTCGCGGTGCCGCTGGGCCAGTTCCCGCGCTGGAGACCGAGCCGGATCGTGGAAACGTAGTGCAGACCTTGGAGCCCGTACGTGAGATTGAACTCGCCCGCATACTTGGGATCGGCGAATGCGACCGGCATCACGCCGAGGAACGTCGTCTTCCCCGAGCCGGTCTCGCCCAGGATCGCCATCGAGTCCGACGGGTCGATGCCCGAGAGGTCGGCGATCGGCGGCGCGGGCGCCGCCGGCCGAGGGGCGGGCGGTGGAGCCGAGGCGGCCGGTACGCTGACGGAGGGCACGTTGGCCGGAGCGCTCGGTGGAGGGGGAGGCGGAGGCGGTCGACGCCCGGCGCTCGCGGTCCGCGGGGGGGGCGGCACGGTGGTCGACGCGTTGGGAACGGTCAGGACGTGAACGAGCCGATCCTGATTGACGGCCGCGATTGTCCGGCCGTTGGAGGACGCCGAAAGTCCCGCGACCCGGCTCCGCAGATTGCGACCCCAGACGAGATTTCCGTCCCGGTCGACATAGTAGATGCGCTGGTCCCCGCCTCCGAGGAGTACATCGGCGGGATTCCCGAGGATCCGGACGAGGCCGTTCAGTCCGCCGGCCGCCGGGGTGAATCGAAACCGGAGCCGTCCATCCTTCCCGATCGCGACCGCGCTCCCGTCCTGCTGGGGTACGACGATCGTCGCGCCGTCCGCGGCGATCGCGAGGCCGATGGCGTTGCCGGCGAGCTTCTGCTGGAACAGCGTGCGACCATCCCGGCTCCAGAGGTGGAGGGAGTTCGAGTCGGCGACGCCGGCGACGAGGTCGAGGTCCTCCGACGCCGCGATCCGATCGATCACCACCCCGGTCTCGACCTTGGCGAGGGAGGCGCCCGCGGAGTCGTACCATCGCAGCTCGCCGTCCCACGAGGCGACCAGGACCTCGCCGCCGAGCTTCGACGTTGCGATGCCGCAGGTCACGACGTTCACCGGCGTGGGCCACAGCGCGTCGAGAGAAGGCCGGAACCCGACGACCGAGTCTTCGGCTGCGACCGCCACGACCTCCCCCAAAGGGGATACCGAAAGGTCCCGAAGCTTCCCGACCGCGATCGGCCCCGACCACTGCCGAGTGTCGGTCTCGAACACGCGGAGCTTCCCCGACGATTGATGGAGCGCGACGACCGACCCGTCCTCCGAAGCGGAGAGCCGCTCGATCGCTGAAGTATCGTCGAGGATCGGGACCCTCAGCTCCACCTCGCTGCGGGGGCTGAGGCTGACTAGCTGCCCCGCTTCGGCCAAGAGTACCCGGCTGCCGTCCGCCAGGACGTAAAGTTGGGGGATTGTGGTCTCTGCCTGGTACCGGGTCTCCTCGTAGCTCCGCGCCCGAGACTCGGCCATGTCGGATGGTCGGTCCGTAAGTGGCCCGAAGAATAAGCATAGGGGTGGCCGCCCCGAGGGCGCGGCACGGCCTACGGCATCTATGGAACAGCGGCCGAGGCCACCGACGGACCGAATTCAGACTCCGCGACGGCAGGTTTCGCAGTAGTACCGGTGGTAGGAGGGAACGAACCGGGCCCGAGCGCCGCATCGCGGGCAGAAGGGGGCCGCGGGGTCGACGCCGGGACCGAGCGCCTGCGGAGGTGGAGGAGCGGGAGGAGGCGGGGCCGGGAGCTCTCGCGGAGGAGGTGGGGGTATACCGGTCCCGTTCGGGGCAGGTGCGCTGAGAGACGAGTTGTCGGCGGCCGCGGGAGCAGGAGCACCTGGTGACAGTCGAGCGATGGCGGGGGATGGGGACGTTGGCGCGTCGGCTGCCTCCTCGCTTGACGGGACC
>JASHUS010000128.1 GCA_030039865.1 Thermoplasmata archaeon | reverse complement strand
GAGGAGCAGCCCCGAACCGAGC
Organism: Thermoplasmata archaeon; assembly: GCA_030039865.1. Classification (GTDB taxonomy): domain Archaea; phylum Thermoplasmatota; class Thermoplasmata; order Lutacidiplasmatales; family UBA184; genus Lutacidiplasma. The sequence continues at coordinate 2,509 of JASHUS010000128.1, read as the reverse complement.
AGCCCGCACGCGAGCGTCCTCAGCCGGCGATGGCGGGGCAGGCGGTCGGCCACGGCGCCCACGAACGCGAACGTGCCGAGCGCGCCGGCCGCCGCCTGGGCCGGAAAGATCAGGTGCCGCCAGGCGACCGAGGTGATCGACGCCTTCGAGATCGCGAGGCCGTGGCCGAGGAGGTTCGAGAAACGCACGGTCATCGAGTCGAAGACGTGGACGAAGAGCGGGAGCCGGGCGATCGCGAGGGCGAACGTCAGGAGCGGCAGGGCGTAGGTGCCGATCAGCTCGAGGCGGTAGAAGAGACCCGGGTCCTGCGGCCCGGCGCCCTTGAGGTACCGGCCGAGCCGGATCCAGCTGGAGCGCATCCACCGCGTGTTCTGACGGACGAAGCCGCCCATGGTCTCGGGCGCGCGCGTGATCGCGCCGACGTCGTACGCCTTCACGGTCCGCAGACCCCGGCTCAGCACGAAGTCGGTGAGCTGCCAGTCGTCGCCGAGCGGCGTCTCGCGCCCGAAGACGCGGAGGTGCTGGAACTCCTCGGAGGCGACGAACGGCCGGACGAGCTCCGTGCGGAACATCATGCACGCGCCGTCGAGATAGAGCACGTTCCCGCGCGACGACATCGCCCGCAGTACCACCTCCCGCGCCCGCTCGACGAACTCCGCGCATCCCGCCGCGATCGAGTTCGACTCCTGATGCAGCAGGTTCGCGCCGACGCCGCCCACGCCCGGTGCGAAGTACGTGGAGAGCCGTTCGGCGGCCCGCTCGGGGAGAACGGTGTCGCTGTCCACGAAGAGCACGAACGGGGTCGCGACGCGTTCGAGTCCGGCGGCGAGGGCGCGCTTCTTGCCGCCGCGCGGGGCGAGCGGCAGGAACTCGGCCCCGGCGTCCGCCGCCAGGGCGCGGTACGGTTCGACGCAACCGTCCCCGACCACGAGGACGCGACTCCCCCGGTGGCCGACCGACTCGAGCGTCGCGCGAAACCGATCGGGCTCCTCGCCGTACACCGGGATGACGACGGTGATCTCGCTGGGCGCGGCCGCCGGGACGCGCACGTTGCGCGCGCGCCGACGGGAGAGGTAGGCGTTCGTCAGCAGGTAGCTCACGGGCAGTAGCCCGATGATCGAGAGGGTGAGCTCGAGGATCCAGTTCACTGCGCGACTCCGGCCGAAGTGATCGGTGGTCGTTGCTCGCCACCGATGTTCAAAACAGTATGTCCCGTACGGGCGGTGAAGCGGCGTTCGGTTTCGAGGGAGGCCTTAATAGGCCCGGCCGGTCGATTCGGGCGCGAGCTGGCTCGGATGGTCAGAGTCGACATCGATATCACGCGGTGCACGGGTTGTTCGCACTGCAAGGACCACTGCCCGGTCGATGTCTTCGATCTCCTGCCCCGGGATCGGGTGCCGGATGTCGTCGACAGCCCGGCGGTCGCCGCGAAGTTCCAGTTCCGCAGCGAGAAGTCGTTCGCGATCAACGGTCCGGTCTGCTTCGTCTGCGAGGCGTGTCTCTTCGACTGCGAGGGAGAGTGCATCCTGATCACCGACGATGAGCAGCACGTCCACTTCTCGATCTACAAGTAGGCCGGCCGCCTGGGACCCGCAGCGGGTCCGATTCTTTCCGACGCGCGCGGATCTCCGCGAATGGTTCGAGGCGCACCACGCCGACGCGGGGGAGATCTGGGTTGGTTTCTACAAGGCGCACACCGGGCGGGTCGGCGCGACGTACGCGGACGCCGTGGAGGAAGCGCTTTGCTTCGGGTGGATCGACACGACGGTCCGGCGGATCGACGAGGATCGGTATGCCAACCGGTTCGTCCCGCGACGGCCCGACAGCTCGTGGACCCGCACGAACCGCGCGCTGTTCCGCGAACTGGAGCAGCGGGGACTCGTGAGCGACGCGGGTCGGATCGCCTTCTCCCGGAGCGCGGATCGCAGTCCTCCGGAGGGCTCCGAAACGGGCCCCTCGCGCCGACGAAAGAGCGCTCGCCGCCGGCGACCCGGCAGTAGTTAAATAGGCCGGAACCCCGCCGGGGAGGCCGTGCCGGATCCATCGACCACGACGGGCCGCACTGCCGTTCTGGGCGAGCGCGAGCTCGCGATCGGCTTCCGCCTAATCGGGCTCTCGGACGTCTTCGACGTCACGCCCGAGAATGCGGTCTCCGAGTTCCAGCGCGTCATGACGTCGGGCAGGTATTCGCTGGACATCGCGAGCCAATCCATCCGCCCCCGGCTCTCCGATGCGCAGCGGCAGGTTGCCGACAGCTCGCTCACGCCGCTCGTCGTCTTTGTGCCAACCCCGACGGGCGAGTACGAGGTCGAAGGAATCAACCAGCTCGCGAAGCGCGTGCTCGGTGTCACGCTCGCGATGCCGAGCTAGGAGGCAGTACACCATGGCAGGAGTCGTCGCACGAGTATCCGGTCCGGTCGTCATCGCCGAGGGTCTCGCCGAGGCGAAGATGTACGACGTCGTTCGCGTCGGCTCGCTGGGGCTTGTCGGCGAAATCATCCGGCTCGTC